>DATFRM010000317.1:0-12200 GCA_035263265.1 Actinomycetes bacterium | reverse complement strand
TCCGCCGGCGCACACGCGCAGCCCGGCGACAAGCGCGGGCGGGTTCGGCCAGAGTTCCAACGATCGATCATTAGTCACATCCGGGGAACATACCGGGTCGTGTTGGGCGTGTCGGCGGCGTTTCGTGGCCAACGATCGATCATTGCGCGCATCGCTGCTTGCGTGGCCAATGATCGATCGTTGGGCACACCAGCTATTCGGCCGCTACCGCTTGCGCCGCTCTTTGACCCGGACGCTGACCGCGATCGGCGTGCCCGGGAAGCCGAACTCTTCGCGCAGCCGGCGTTCGATGAACCGGCGGTATCCGGCCTCCAGGAACCCGGTCGCGAACACCACGAACCGCGGCGGCTGAGTGGACGCCTGAGTCGCGAACAGGATCCGCGGCTGCTTGCCACCGCGGACCGGATGCGGATGTGCCGCGACCAGCTGGCCGAGGAACGCGTTGAGCCGCGCGGTCGGCACCCGGGTCGCCCATCCGTGCAGCGCGGTCTCCAGCGCGGGCACCAGCCGGTCGACCGCCCGCCCGGTAAGAGCCGAGATGTTCACTCGCGGCGCCCAGCGGACGTGCCCCAGATCGCGTTCGATCTCGCGCTCGAGGTACCGACGCCGTTCCTCGTCTACTAGGTCCCACTTGTTCCATGCAACGACCAGCGCCCGGCCCGCCTCCACCACCATCGACATGATCCGTACGTCCTGCTCGGACAACGGATCGCTGGCATCGATGAGTACGATCGCGACCTCGGCCTTGTCCAGCGCGGACGCGGTTCGCAGCGACGCGTAGTACTCGTGCCCACTGGCCTCGTGTACCCGGCGCCGGATACCGGCGGTGTCGACCAGCCGCCACGTCCGTCCGCCCAGCTCAACCAGCTCGTCGACCGCGTCGATCGTCGTCCCGGCAACCTCGTCGACCATCACCCGATCGGTACCGGCCAACCGGTTGAGCAGCGAGGACTTGCCTACGTTGGGTTTGCCGAGCAGCGCCACCCGGCGCGGCCCGGTAGCGCCGGCCGGCTGCTCGGGCGGAGCCTCCGGCAGCGCCTCCAGCACCGCGTCGAGCAGGTCGCCGCTCCCGCGGCCGTGCAGTGCGGACACCGGGTAGGGCTCGCCGAGGCCGAGCGACCACAGCGCACTCGCGTCTGCCTCGCTCCGTTCGCTGTCGACCTTGTTCGCGGCCAGGACCACCGGTTTGCCGGCGCGCCGCAGCACCCGGACTACCGCCTCGTCGGTGTCGGTGGCTCCGACCGTGGCGTCCACGACGAACAGCACCGCGTCGGCGGCCTCGACCGCGAGTTCGGCCTGGGCGGTGATCCGGGCCGCCATGCCCCGCGCGTCCTGCTGCCAGCCGCCCGTGTCGACCACCGTGAACCGGCGGCCGCTCCAGGTCGCGTCGTAGGCCACCCGATCCCTGGTGATCCCCGGGCGGTCCTCGACGACCGCCTCCCGCCGGCCCAAGATGCGGTTGACCAGCGTCGACTTACCGACGTTCGGGCGGCCGACGACTGCCAGCACCGGCTGCGGCCCGGTCGCCGACTCGTCCTCGTACAGCTCCTCGCCGGCGAACCCCTCGGCGTGGGCGAACTGCTCGTCAGCCGACACTGGCGCGTTCCTTGACCAGTCGGAGCAACGCCTCGACGACCTCGTTCAGGGTCAGCGCGGTGGTGTCTACCTCGATCGCGTCGGCGGCTTTGATCAGCGGGGACGCGGCCCGGGAGGAATCGATCGCATCCCGGCGGGCCAGCTCGGACGCGGTGGTAGCGACCGTGACGGCCGGATCGTGCGCGAGCTCACCGGTTCGGCGACGGGCTCGCGCGCCCTGATCCGCGGTGAGGAACACCTTCACCGATGCGTCCGGTGCTACCACGGTGCCGATATCGCGGCCTTCGACAACGATTCCGCCGGCGCCGATCAGCTTCCGCTGGATCGCGACCAGCCGGACCCGTACCGCCGGCACCGCGGCAACCGGGCTCACTACCGCCGAGACCTCTCGGCTGCGGATCGGCTCGGCCACATCGACGCCGTCGACGTCGATGGTCGGAGCGGCCGGATCGGTCCCGGCAGTGATAAGTGGCCGGTCGACCTTGGCGGTCACCGCCGCCGGGTCGTGCACGTCGACGCCGTGCTCGAGCATCCACCAGGCCATCGCCCGGTACATCGCACCGGTGTCCAGGTAGCGCAGACCGAGTCGGCTGGCCACCGCCCTGGATACGGTCGACTTGCCGGCTCCGGACGGACCGTCCACGGCGACGACCAGGGTGGCCGCGCCGGTGGCCGGAGGCGGTGCGGTGGTCACCGGGCGAGCCTATCGGTCAGCGCTGCACGATCCAGCCGCGCTCGCGCAGCACGCCGGCCAGGTCGTCGGCCACCTCCGGGCGGACGTCGAGCTCGATCAGACCGACCGGCTGCCCGGGCGAGTGCTCGATTCGAACGTCTTCGATATTGATGCCGGCCGCGCCGGCCGCGCCGAACAGCGCCGCCAACTGCCCGGGTCGGTCGTCCAGCACGACCGGAACGGCCTGGTACCGGGCCGGTGGGGTGCCGTGCTTGCCGGGGATCCGCTCGACCCCGCGGTTGCCGCGGGCCAGCGCATCCACGGTCGCCGGCAGCCCGGCCGCCGGGCCCGACTGCCCACGAAGCTCGGCCGTCACTTCCGCCAGGTCGGCGCCGACCGCGTCGAGAATCGCCGCGACCGCGGCCGAGTTGGTGGCCAGTATCTCGCGCCACAGCGCCGGATCGCCGGCTGCCACCCGGGTCACATCGCGCACTCCGGGACCGGCCAGTCCGAGCGCCGCCGGCTCGGCATCGGCGAGCCGAGCCGCCACCAGAGCGGCGAGCACATGCGGCGCGTGCGACACGACCGCCATCGCGTGATCGTGCTCGGCCGGGGTCATGACGTATGGGGTGGCACCGGCAAGCTCGGCCATGGCTGTCGCGTGGCCCAGCACGTCCGGCGCGGTTCGGGCCGTCGGCGTGAGCACCCACGGCCGCCCCACGAACAGGTCGCCACGGGCGGAACCCGGACCGGATCGCTCCCGGCCGGCCATCGGGTGTCCGCCGACGAATCCGGCCGGATCGACCGCCAGTCGGTCGACCTCGTCCTGGATGTAGGCCTTCGTGCTCGCCAGGTCGGTATAGCAGGCCGCCAGGTCCTTGCCTTGCAGGTCGGCGAGTACCGCAGCCACCGAGGTTGGCGGTACCGCGATGACGGCCAGCGTGACCGGCCCGGGCGGCAGCCGGTCCAGTCCGGCACCCAGCTCGGCGGCGGCTCGGGCCACGGTCGGGTCCCGGTCGGAGAGGTACGTTTCGACACCGCGAGCCCGCAACGCCAGACCGAGCGACGTGCCCATCAGCCCGGTCCCGGCGATCAGCACGCTGGCGACCGGCGGCTGACCGGTCGGCACGGTCATTGCGCGATGTCCTTGCGCAGCGCCTCGGCGCCGCGCAGGTACACGTGCTGCACGCTGGATCGGGGCTGGTCCAGCTCGGCGTGCACCATGACGCGGATGACCCGGCTCATCGCGCCCGGCACGTCGATCTCCTGGGCACACAGCAGCGGGACGTCCTTGAAGCCGAGGCTGCGGGCGCCGAGCGCCGGGAACTCACTGCGCAGGTCGGGCGTGGCCGTGAAGATCACGCTGATCAGGTCGTCGGTGCCGATCTGGTTGCGCTCCATGATCTCGGTAAGCAGCTCGGCAACGGCCGCGAGCAGGTGCTCGCGCTCGTCCCGCTCGAGCCTGATCGCGCCTCGAATCGCCCGTACCGCCACCCGGCTCACCCTACCCTGGCCTCCCACTCTTGGATCATTACCGGCGTTCCGGCGTCACAAATGCGACAAATTGGGTGATCACTTGCTAACTGCGCCGGTAATGATCGAAAAGGACGCCCGGCGGTCAGAGGCCGGCGGCCGCGAACAGCTCGCCGAGCTCGACCCGGTTCAGCGCCCTGGTACGGCCGGGCCGCAGGTCGCCGAGGGCGACTGGCCCGATCTTGGTCCGGACCAGGCGCTGCACGGGATGTCCGGCCGCTTCCAGCATCCGGCGCACGATCCGGTTCCGGCCCTCGTGCAGCACCAGCTCGACCATCAACCGGTTGGCGGATCCGCCGACCACCCGGAACGAGTCCACCCTGGCGAGCCCGTCGTCCAGCTCAACCCCCGCCCGTAGCCGCCTTCCCAGATCCTTCGGTAGCGGCCCGGCGAGTTCGGCGAGGTAGGTCTTTGGCACCTCGTACCGCGGATGGGCTAGGCGGTTGGCGAGCTCGCCGTCGTTCGTTAGCAGGATCAAGCCTTCGGTGTCCGCGTCGAGCCGTCCTACGTGGAACAGTCGCTCGGCCCGGCCCTCGACATACTCGGCGAGTGACGGCCGCCCCTTCGGATCGGACATCGTGGACACGACGCCGCGGGGCTTGTTCAGCGCGAGGTAGATCCGGTCGGTGGCGGTGATGACCCGCATCCCGTCTACCTTGATCACCTGGCGGTCTGGGTCGACCCGCATCCCCTGCTCGACGACCCGGCGCCCGTCGACCTCGACCCGGCCCTGCTCGATGAGCTGTTCGCACGCGCGGCGGCTGCCGAGCCCCGCCTGGGCCAGCACCTTCTGCAGCCGTACCCCGGCCGTCTCGCCGGCAGGCTCGGACATTGGCAACTAGTCGGGTTCCGGCCGGGACCGGTCGCTGGACGCCTCCGGCCGGAACCCGTCGCTGGACGCCTCCGGCCCGGACTCCGGGTCGGCTCCGGGGTCGTCCCTGGCGTCGGACTCGGCCGCCCCCCGGTCGGCGGCACCGGACCTGGCCGGCTCACGATCGACGGATTCGGACTCGATCAGGTCCAACGGTGGCAGGTACGGCGCCAGCTCGGGTAGCTCGTCGAGGGCGTTGAGGCCGAGGCGTTCCAGGAAGTATCCGGTCGTCCGGTAGAGGATCGCACCGGTCTCGTGCTCGGTCCCCGTTTCTTCGACCAGGCCGCGCGCGACCAGGGTGCGCATCACCGCGTCCACGTTCACCCCGCGCACCGCGGACACCCTCGATCGGCTTACCGGCTGCCGATAGGCCACGACGGCGAGCGTCTCCAGCGCCGCCTGGGTCAGCCGAGCGTGCTGCCCGCCGCGGACAAACCGCTCGACCACCGCGGCGCACTCGGATCTGGTGTACAACCGCCAACCGCCGGCAACCTCGCGCAGATCGAAACCGCGCCCGTCGGCGGTGTACTCGGTGGCCAACTCGGTTAGCGCGGTCCTGACCTCGTCCGTCGGCCGCTCCACGACCTGAGCCAGGCTGACCTCGGACACCGGCTCGTCGACCACAAGCAGGACCGCTTCCAAAGCGGCCTGCAGTGGCGGCTCCGGTCCGTCGGCTCGGTCTTGCGTCATGAGATCATTCTCCAGGTCGCCGAGCAGGTCGCTCACCCGTATCCACCCCCTCCGCCAGCGCATCGCCGGTCTCGCCGCTGTCTCCGTGCTCGCCACTCGCGGGCTGGCCAACGTCCCCAGCCTCGCCGCCGTCCCCGGTCTCGCCACCGTCCCCGGGCTCGCCACTCGCGGCTTGGCCGCCGTGCCCGGCTTGGCCGCCGTCCCCAGCTTGGCCGCCGTCCCCAGCCTCGCCATGTTCGGTGGCGTCGCCGCCGTTCGCGGTCTCGTCGACGTCGAACTCGTCGGTGAGGTCGATCCCGCCCTCTTCCGCGCCGATCCACCGGACCTGCAGGTCGGCGTACGGTTCCAGTTGGTCGAACGCAACCGCGCCCTCGCGGTACAGCTCGAGTAGAGCCAAGAACCGGGCGACCACGACCAAGGTTCCGCCGGCGTCTGCGGTGAGCGCGCGGAACGTCGAAGTCCGTACCCGGCGCAGCCGTTCGACCAGCACCGCCGCCTGCTCTCGCACGCTGATCAGCGGCGGATGCAGGTGCGCGACCGGCACCGTCGGCGGCTCCTTCGGGGCCAGCGCACGCGCCGCGATGATCGCGAACTCGGCCGGGCCAAGCCCGAATACGAGCTCAGGAAGAAGATTCGCGAACGCAGGCTCCAGCGTTACCGCCCGCGGGTGCCGGCGGGCCTCCTCGGCCATTCGCGCCGCGAACACCGCTGCAACCTGCTTGTACGCCCGGTACTGCAGCAGCCGTGCGAACAGCAGGTCACGCGCCTCCAGCAGGGCGAGATCCTCCTCGTCCTCGACCTGGCCGGCCGGCAGCAGCCGGGCCGCCTTGAGGTCCAGCAGGGTGGCCGCGACTACCAGGAACTCGGTGGCCTGGCCAAGGTCCCACTCCGCCCCGTAGCTGCGGATGTGCGCGATGAACTCATCGGTGACCCGGGACAGCGCCACTTCGGTGATGTCCAGCTTGTGTTTGGCGATCAGACCGAGCAGCAGGTCGAACGGGCCCTCGAAGACCTCGAGGTGCACCTGGAAGCCGCCGGTGCGGCCGGGAGCGGCCAGCTCCTGCTCGGTCACGCCCCAACCGTAGCCGAGCCGGTCCCTTGATCAGGGATGCTCCGGGGACCGACTCGGCCGCCGGAGTCCGATCGGAGCTCGGGCTGGGCAGGCACCCGGCCTGCTCCGCCGAACCCCGGTCCGGATCCCGGGTCCACGGCTAACCGCGGCGGACAGTGAACATGTAGCAGCCGTAGGCGACGTTACGGCTATGCACGAAGTCGACCTCGGGCCTGGCCAGCAGCTCGGCCAGCGCCGGCTCGGCGTCTGCGCCGTTCACGATCACCGCATCCACGATCCGCCGCTGCGCGCTGTAGGCGCGGAATATCTGCTGCCGGTGCCGGAAGCCCTCCGGGTAGCTGTTCCGCTCCTGGTAACCGGGGCATTCCTCGGGGTGGATGAACACCGGACCGGTCTCGGCGTACGGGCCTGACCACGGGAACGGGTTGTAACCGATGGGTGCAATCCGCTCACCGGGTGCCGCGTCGCGCAGGCAGCAGCGCAACGGCGACCCGCCCTCGGCGTCCACCTGGACCACCACCGGGTTACCCAGGTCATCGATTCCGCGCTCCCGGATCCGGCGCAGCGTCTCGACCGGGATCGGCGAGATCTGCAACGTCACGGCGTCGGTCAGTGGGCTCATTACGAGCTCCTCACAGGCTTAAGGGCAGAACCATTAATAGAACGGCCCGGTCCCGAACTCTGTGAGGAAGTTCGTCAGCTCGCAGCCGGCTACGTGTAGCGCAGCCGACGGACCAGCACGCTCGCCTCGCCCTTGGTGTCGAGGTCGGCGAGCAGGATTGCGATCGCCTCGCGGACGATCCGGCCCCGGTCGACGGCAACCCCGTGCTGGCCGCGCAGGATCAGCCGGGCGTGCTCGAGATCTAGCAGCTCATCGGACGACACGTACACTGTGATCTTCTCGTCGTGCCTGGTCCGGCCGGATGGTCGGGGCGGCGGTTTGGGCGGCCGGAGCGGCGCGGTAGACCGGGCTCGAGCCGCGGCCTCATCCAGCTGATCGGGGTCGGGCACGGCGTGCAGGCGATCGTCCCGACCAGGCCCGAGCGGCAGCGTTCGCCCGGCCTCGGTCGCAGCGGTTGCCAGCGGCAGCCCGACCGGCACTCCACCCAGGCCGCGCGGCGGCCGTACCGGCGCGACCGACGCGCCGGTGGTACGGAACAGTTCATCCGCTCCCGGCAGGCTCACCCGACGTGGCACCGCGCCAGCACCTCCTTGGCCAGCTGCTTGTAGGCGATGGAGCCGGTCGATGCCGGCGCGTAGGTGGTGATCGGCTCCCCGGCCACCGTCGTCTCCGGGAACCGGACCGTCCGCCCGATCACGGTGTGGAAAACTCCGTCGCCGAACGCCTCGACCACCCGCTCGAGAACCTCACGCCCGTGCACGGTCCGCGAGTCGTACATGGTGGCGAGGATGCCCTCCAGGTAGAGATTCGGGTTCAACCGCTCGCGCACCTTGGCCATGATGTCGGTCAGCAGCGCCAGCCCGCGCAGCGCGAAGAACTCGCACTCCAGCGGCACGATCACCGAGTGCGCCGCGGTCAGCGCGTTGACGGTGAGCAGCCCCAGCGACGGCTGGCAATCGATGATGACCACGTCGTACTCGTCGAGCATCGGGCCGAGCGTGCGCAACAGGGTCTGTTCTCGGGCGACCTCGTTTACCAGCTGAATCTCGGCGGCGGACAGGTCGATGTTGCTCGGCAGCAGGTCCATGCCCGCCACGTTGGTCTTCTGCAGCACGTCCTCGACTGTGATGTCGCGCTGCATGAGCAGGTTGTAGACGGTGAGATCGAGCTCGTGCGCATTCAGGCCGAGACCGACGGACAGGGCACCCTGCGGGTCGAAGTCGACCAGCAGCACGCGGCGACCGTAGTCGGCGATCGCGGCGCCCAGGTTGATGGTCGAGGTGGTCTTGCCGACCCCGCCCTTCTGGTTGCACATCGCGATCACCTTGGCCGGACCGTGGCTGCGCAGCCGCGGCGGCGCGGGGAAGCGCGGCATGGGCCTCCCGGTCGGTCCCAGCCGCAACCCGCTGCCGGGATCGACGAGACCGAGCGCAACGGCGGACTCGTCATCGATGGGTGGGACTTCGTCCGCCGGGGCGGGTTTGGTCTGCGCGCTCGACTTGGCCACCGACCGTCTACCTCCTCGCCGGTCAGCTGGTGACTTCTCGGCCAGCTCGTGGCGACAAATCACCGTGACGACATAGGTGCATCGATCGCGACTGTAGGTTCGCCCCATTTCTGCATCAAGATCATTCGCTTCGTGGCGCAACATTCCGTTGCGGAAATTGCGTCCTACCTGCGGCACACCTGACGTACTCGCGGGACTGGTTATGCTCGAACAGATGCGCTACACCGCCAGGCTTGCCGTTGCCGGACTAGCGCTCGCGTTCACCGCCGGTTGTCAGGTCGGGGTGGGATCCGACGAGCCACCTCCGGCTCCGTTGGCGACCATCAAGGTTGTCCCGGCCGATCACGCCCGCCGGGTAGTCCCGACCGATCGGGTCACCGTCACCGCGGCCGGTGGCGCGCTTAGCGAGGTTACCGTTACCGACCCGGACGGCAGCGAGGTCAACGGCCGGCTCAGCGACGACCGGACCAGTTGGCGCACCAGCGCGACGCTGGACTTCGCCACCCGCTATCAGGTAGTGGCCCAGGCACGTAACGCGCAGGGCGCGGTCACCACCAGCAAGACCAGCTTCACCACCGTGCGACCGAAGGCCAAGCTGCACACCGCGGTGGTTCCGCTGAACGGCGAGACGGTCGGAGTCGGGCTGCCGATCCAGGTACAGCTCAGCGACCCGGTCAGCGATCGCGCCGCCGTCGAGAAGCGGCTGATTGTGGAATCGGATCCTCAGGTCCAAGGCGCCTGGCATTGGATCAGCGACGACAAGCTGCGGTACCGGCCGAAGGACTACTGGCCGTCCGGCACCAAGGTCACGCTGAAGGTGCGACTGCAGGGCGTCGATGCGGGGGCCGGTGTGTTCGGCGACGAGCAGCGAGACGTGTCGTTCACGATCGGCCGGTCGGTACGCAGCCTGGTCGACGTCAAGAAACTGCGGATGTACGTCTACATCGACGGCGAACGAGTCCGGACGATCCCGATCACGGCCGGCCGAAAAGGGTGGGAGACCCGCAACGGCACCAAGGTCGTGCTGGAGAAGCACAAGCTCAAGATCATGGACGCGGCCACGGTGGGCATCGATCCCGGCGACCCGGGCTACTACCGGCTCCGGGTGCATTGGGCGGTGCGGGTCACCTGGAGCGGTGAGTTCCTCCACGGCGCCGAGTGGTCAACCGCCGCGCAGGGTCGGGCCAGGGTCAGCCACGGCTGCGTAGGGATGAGCCTGGCCAACGCCAAGTGGTACTTCAACCACACCATTCGCGGGGACATCGTCGACGTGGTGCATTCGCCCACCCGCCGGCAGATGGAGCTGGACAACGGGTTCGGCGACTGGAACCTGACCTGGGCGGAGTGGACCGAGGGCAGCGCGCTGCAGTCCTCGTAATTCCCGGGTCGGTGCTCGGCTGACGCTGGGGTTCAGCGCTCGGGTTCAGCGCTCGGGTTCAGCGCTCGGGTTCAGCGCTCGGGTTCTGCGTGCGCGGGGGTGCGCCGCCGCGTACACCTCGCGCAGCTTGTCGATGGTGACCAGCGTGTAGATCTGCGTAGTCGTCACCGAGGCGTGCCCGAGCAGCTCTTGGACGACCCGGACATCGGCGCCGCCGTCGAGCAGATGGGTGGCGAAGCAATGCCGGAGCGTGTGCGGGGAGACCGCGCCGGCGCCCAGCCCGGCCCGGTCGGCGGCAGCCTTGATCAGCTGCCAGGCGCCCTGCCGGGTCAGCCGGCCTCCCCGGGCGTTCAGCAACAGCGCCGGGCCGCCCCGCCCCTTCGCGACCAACTGCGGCCGGGCGCGGACCAGGTACCCGGCCACCGCGGCTCTTGCGTACGACCCAACCGGAACGACCCGCTCCTTGCTGCCCTTGCCGCGCAGCTTGAGCAGGGCCGGCCGCTCTGGTGGGTTGCCGTTCGAGCCGCTGATCGGCTCGCCCAGGTCCAGGTCGTCGACGTCCGCGCCGATCAGCTCGGAGATTCGCGCCCCGGTCCCGTACAGCAGTTCCAGGAGGGCCCGATCGCGCAACGACGTGGGTGGCTCTCCCATCCCGGCCGCGTCGATCAGCCGGATCACGTCGGCCACCGGCAGCGCCTTGGGCAGCCGAAGCGGCGGCGCCGGGGGGCGGACCTCGCGGGCCGGATCGCCGGGAACAGTGCGTTCCCTGGCGGCGAACCGGTGCAGGCCCCGGACGGCGGTGACCGCCCGCCCTGCCGAGGCCGCCGCGAGCGGCTGGTGATCCGGGTCGCCGGTGCGCAGCTCGGCTAGGTATCCGGTGACATCGGCCTCGGTCACCGTCGTCAGGTCCGAGTGGCCGCGGTCGGCCAGGTATTGCGCGTAACGGTTGAGGTCGCGCCGGTACGCGCTCACCGTGTTGCCGGCCAGGCCGCGCTCGACCGCGAGGTGGTCCAGGTACCCGCGTACCGCCGCCGCCAGCCGATCGGACACGGCGGCAGCATACGGCCGACCCTGTGGACAACTCCGGCACCGCGCCGCCGGTCAGGGCAAGCTCGACCCGTGCTCCCCCGCGACCCGTTCACCACCACCGACGCACTCGCCGCCGGCTACTCCAAGCAGAAGATCGGCCTACTCGTCGCCACCGGCAACTGGGTTGCACTGCGGCGCGGCGTCTACTGCACGGCGGTCCGACGTGCTGCCGCCAACTGGAGTCCTCGAGCCCGGCACGTCCTCCCGATCCAAGCCGCACTGCTTGCCATCCACCGACCCGCAGTAGTGAGCGGCTGGTCGGCCGCGCTGCTGTCAGGCTTGCCGCTGCCCGTCGGTCTACCCGGCCAGCCGCCGGCGGACATCACGCTCACCACGTCGGTAGGCCATAGCCGCCAGCTACCGGGCGTGCGATTACTGGTCGCGCCGCTGCCGGCCGATCACATGGTTGGCCACGACGATCCACCGACCACGACCCCAGCGCGCACCGCCGTCGACTTGGCCCGCTACTCCGCCGACTCCGAACAGGGCGACGTCCTCGCCGTGCTCGACGCTGTGCTGAACAACGGGTTGGCGACCAAGGCACAGCTCCAGACAATCGCTCAGCTGTTCGACGGTCGGCCGGGCGAGGCGAAGGCTCGCAGGCTGATCGATCTCGCGGACGGCCGAGCGGAGTCTCCGTTGGAGTCGCACTCCCGGGCGTTCTTCCTGGCTGCTGGCCTGCCGATGCCTGAAACGCAGGTCGAGATCCGCGATGATCGTGGCCGCTTCGTCGCTCGAGTCGACTTCCTGTGGCGCGAGCAGCGAACGGTCGGCGAGGCCGACGGCCGGCTCAAGTACAGCAGCTTGGAGGTTCTCTACCGCGAGAAGCAACGTGAGGACCGAATTCGGGAGCTGGGGTTCGAGGTCGTCCGCTGGGACACAACGGACTTACGACACAGTTCGGCAGCTACGGCCACGCGAGTTCGGGCGGCCTTCGCGCGCGGGGCGCGCCTCGGGCCGCGTTAGTGCGATCAAGACACCATATCTCGCCGGATAAGTCGGACTTGGCGCCACAAGTTGCCGAGCAAGATCGCATTAACGCGGCCCGAGGCCGCATTTTGGACTGCTTTAGCTCAGGACGGCGTCGAGGCCGACGACGTCGATGCCGTGCGCTTCGCCGACCGGACCGTAGGTGAGCATCCCGTCATGCGCGTTCAGCCCGAGCGCAA
>DATFRM010000316.1:0-2615 GCA_035263265.1 Actinomycetes bacterium | reverse complement strand
GGCAGCCAGTCGGGATCGAGCAGCGTGAAGTCGACGCCGCCGCGGTGGATGAGGACCGCGCCGAACACGACGGTGCCGCCGGCGGTCAGGGTGGCGATCCGGAACCAGGCCGGACCGACGGCCAACGTACGCAGCGCGAGGTAGATCAGCGCAGCGACCAGGCCGAACTGGAGCGTGGTGAGGAGGAGCTGTGACGTGCCGCCGAGGCTGATCCGGCCCATCTCGAAGCCGTCGTCGGAGATAACGCCCTTGTCCTCCGGATTCTGGGAGGCCAGGATCCCCATCGCGATCCGACCGCCGATCCCACCGACCAGGACACCGACGATGGCACCGGCCGCGGATCCGGCCGCGAGCGTCCGGAGCGCCGGTTCGAGGCGCCAGCGCGGTTCCGGATCAGGTCCGGTGGTGCTGCTCGGCTGTCCTGCTGACTCGTCCCCGACCGTTCGATCGGCCATCCGGCAACCGTACTGCCATCCAGCCGATCCCGTCGCCTGGCACTTACGAGGTCATACCAGGTCAGAGCTGGTGTGCGGGCCGGACTCAGACCGACCAGGCCCGTGCCTGCCGCAACTCGATCCCGTCGGCGATCCAGCGTCCCCACAGGCGGGCTCGTTCGATCTCTCGCCGGTCGACCGGCTCGTTCGGGTGGCTGACGATGAAGCTCTTCGACGGCCAGAGCATCCGATAGCCGCGCCGGTTGAGCCGCTTGGCGGCACCCTTCGCCGCGGATCCAGGAAGACCGTGGGTCCGCAGGCGAGTGTCGAAGGTGGTGGCGTCGCGGTGGCCGGGCGCATGCGGCATCGCCTCGAGCCACTCGCGGACACCGATCGGCGCCAGGCTGAACGGGTGACCGGCTCGGCTGGCCGCCGCCGCCCGCGTACGGGAGGTGCTCAGCCCGAAGACCAGCGTCGGGACGCCGACGATGAGGAGATTGACCTCAGGCTTCGGCTCCGGCGGCGCGTCGACCACGTTGACCACGTCGGTCGGCATCGCCGGTTCCAGTCCGGTGGCGATGGCTCCGGCGACTTCACGGGTGCTTCCGAACATCGACTCGTAGACGATCAGTGCGTGCGTCACAACTCCCCTCCCTTTGGCGCGCGCCCACCCGACGGCTGCTCCTTAGACCCGACGAGTCGCGATGCGGGCGCTGCCGGGTGCGGCGGTGAGTCACGCACCGACCCCCTACCGTACTTGCCTCTCGCCTCGCCGATGCTGAGGGCGAGTCCGGCGGCCGGTCGCGGCTAGGGTCGAGAGCGTGGCAGACAGGTCCTCCGTCGGGTTCTCGGCGGCGATCGGTGGCCTCGCTGGAGCGTCACTGGCCGCGCATCGGGGAGTCAAAGCGGCGGCCGGTGGTGCCCTAATCGGCGCGGTCGGCCTGGGTGCGTCCGAGGCAATGGCCCGGGCCCGCCAGAAGGAGGGCGAGATCCCGGCGCTGTGGCAGCGGATCGCAGTGAGCACCGCGATGGCGGCGCCGCTCGGTTGGCTCGCCGGGAAGGTGACCGGCGCCAATCCACTCGTGGTCGGCACGGCGACCGGCACCGTGGCCGGCGCGATGGGCCTCCGGCCGCAGAAGGTCGCGATGGGCCCGATCGTGGGTGCCGCCGTCGGACAGGCGCTGGCTCCGGCCCCGGCGGCTGTGGTGGCGAGCAGCACGGTCCTGGCCTTCCGCAGCCTGTCCGCCCTGCTTTTCCGCGACGCCCAGGTCAGCCTGCTCGCCGAGCGGGTCAGCGCCGCCGATCTGCCGTTCGTGGTGCCGAGGCCAGCCCGGTCGCGCTACGTCGGCACCGGCTATGTCCGCGATCTCGCCGAGGAGCTCGGAGCGGGCTACACCGCCGACAATCCCGAAACTGGGATCGTGGCGTCCCTCGACGCGCTGGCCGGACCGGAGTTCGACCCAGCGGAGGTCGACCCGGCGGTACGGGAGTTCTACGAGCACACCACCCGGTTCGCGCTCGACATCGTCCCGCAATGGCGGATGTGGGTGCGACCCGGCTACCTGCTCTACCGCACGGCTGTGGCCCGCCCGCTGGGACAGGCCAGCATCCCGATGAACCAGCGCGAGGCGCAGCGTGGCATCCGCAGCCGAATCGACACACTGACCGGGGTCGACGGCACGGTGTCGGTGCGTGGCTGGATCCGCTCGTTCGCCGACGACGACGAGCCGATCATGGTCGGCATCTACACGACGTACGCCCACGAGGGCCAGGGTTACGTCAGCGTCGGGTTCCCCGTACCGGAGGGCAGCTTCACCGCCACGCTGCGGCCGCAGTCACGGTCCGATCGGGGTCTGACCCTGACCAGCCGGGTGGATGACGGTCAGGCAGGTCACTACCTCACTTACGTCGACCCGGCGGCCGACGAATTGACCGTGCTGGCTGTCAACGGCTTCGAGGAGCAGCTCGACGTCTTCGTCGAGGACGGTGTGCTGCGAGCAGAGCACGCGTTCTGGGTTTTCGGTTTCCCGTTCCTGACCCTGCACTACCGGATCGAGCGCAAACCCGGCTAGCCCTCCGGCCCCTGGATCACCCGCCACACCGGATCGCGTCCACCCTCCGGATCGGGCACCGGTTCGGTGTCCTCTGAGGTCACCGTCTCGTCCAGATCGATCGGCTCCG
>DATFRM010000315.1:0-5555 GCA_035263265.1 Actinomycetes bacterium | reverse complement strand
CTACGAGTACTCCCAGCCGGTCCGGATCGGCAACAACGCCCACGCACAGCGCCAGCACGACATCTGGGGGCTGATGGTCGACTCCCTCTACCTGCACATCAAGTCCAGGGATCGGTTGGACGAGCGGGTGTGGCCGATCGTGGAGCGCCAGGTCGAGTGCGCGTTGAAGGTCTGGCGGGAGCCCGATCGCGGGATTTGGGAGGTCCGCGGCGAACCCAAGCACTTCACGCTCTCCAAGGTCATGTGCTGGCTGGCCGCCGAGCGCGGCGCACGGTTGGCGATGCTGCGGGCCGAGCACGACATCGCCAAGCGCTGGCAGCTGGCGGCGGATGAGATCAAGGCCGAGGTGCTCGAGAAGGGCGTTGACGCGCGGGGCGTATTCGTCCAGCACTACGACACCGACGCACTGGACGGCTCGCTGTTGCTGCTGCCACTGTTCGGCTTCCTGCCGCCCGACGATCACCGGATCCGGGCGACCGTGATGGCGATCGCCGAGGAGCTGACCGTGCACGGGATGGTCCAGCGCTACAAGGTCGACGAGACCGACGACGGGGTCGGCGGTGCCGAGGGCGCGTTCTCCACCTGCTCGTTCTGGCTGGTCTCGGCACTGTGCGAGATCGGCGAGTACGACCCGGCCGCCCAGCTGTGCGAGAAGCTGCTAGCGCAGGCGGGCTCGCTCGGCCTCTTCGCCGAGGAGCTCGACCCGCATACCGGCCGGCACCTGGGGAACACCCCGCAGGCACTGGTCCACCTCGCCTTGATCAATGCCGTGGTGCGGTTGATCCGGATCGAACGCGGCGGCACGGCGCACCTCGATCGGGGGTTCGAGATCGGCTAGCAGGCGCGGTGACATGATGCCGGCGTGCGAGTCACCGGCTGGTCGCAACGTTCGATCGCGATCGTGGTGGCGGCCACCGTGCCCGGGCCGCCGGACGTAGTGTGGCGACTGATCACAGACTGGGAACGCCAGGGCGAGTGGATGCTCGAAGCCCGCGACTTCGTGGTCACCAGTGCGCATCGGGAGGGGACTGGGGTGGAGGCCGAGGCGACCGTTCGGATCGGCGGCATCAGCACAAGGGACCGGATCCGGGTCACCGGATGGAATCCGCCACGACGGCTGTCGCTGGAGCACGTGGGCTGGGTCAGCGGTTCCGGCGACCTTCTTCTCATCCCGGTTGGTGCACGCGAGACCCGGGTGGTCTGGCGGGAGGCGTTGTGCGCGCCGCGGCTCGGACCGCTCGGCTGGCTCGGCCCGGTCGGGTGGCTTGGCTTGCTTCTGTTCCGACCGCTGATGCGGCGGATCTTCCGGCGAGATCTCCGCGTGCTCGCCGACGTGGTCGCTCGGGCATGAGCGACCCGCATGCCTCGGACGATCCGGAGCAACTGTCGGCCGCGAAGGAGCGTGCCTGGCGGCAGGCGGCGGATATCGACGCGGCATACCGCAGCGGCGCGCTCGACGAGGCGGGGTGGCATGCGGCCTGGCTGGCCATCATCGAGCCGGCCTACCTTCGCGGCGGTAACCCACGCGCCGAGTCCGGGCACAGCGGCGATCCGGCGCGCTGGGAGCTGGCCAGGCGCCTGCTGGTCGACGCGATCGGGTCTGACGGCAGCTTCCTTGACATCGGCTGTGCGAACGGTCACTTGATGGAGACGCTGACCGGGTGGGCGGCCGAGGACGGTTACGCGATTGAGCCGTACGGCCTGGATATCTCGCCCGTGCTCGCCGCGCTGGCCCGGCACCGCTGCCCACAGTGGGCCGACCGGATCTGGACCGGCAACGCGATGGGCTGGCGGCCGCCGCGGCGGTTCGACCTGGTGCGCACCGGGCTGGACTACGTCCCGCCCGATCGGCGCGCGGACTACCTCGCTCACCTTCTCGGCACGGTGGTGGCGCCCGGTGGCCGGCTGATCATCGGTGTGCACAACGAGGAACGCGATCGGGACACCTTCGAGGCCGAGGTCCACGACTACGGTCATCGGATCGCCGGCCGTGCGAGTCGGCCGCACCGGCACCCCGGCGTGGCGTACAAGGTCATCTGGATCGACGCGTAGAGTGCCCTGCTTTGGCCTCGTCGGCGATGGCCCGGGCGATCAGGATCTGCGTCCGGTCCAGCGCCGGCTCGCCGTCCTCGATGTCCCACAGCGCGTTCTGCAGCACCCGGCCATAGGTCCAGGCCACCGCCCGCTGCCGGTCGAGACTGAGGATCTCCACCATCAGGTCGAACCGGCGCCGGATCGCCCGCACCGGATCCCCGGTCGCGACGGCCTCGTCCCACCGGTTGGTCAGCGCGGGCAGCAGGTCGAAACCCGGGTCGCCGCACAGCGGCTTCGGGTCGATGGCTAGCCAGGGCTCGCGCTCGCCGGCCAGGACGTTCTCGTAGTGCAGGTCCCAATGCAGCAGCGCGGTACCCGGCTCGGTCACCACCTCGCTCAGCGCCGCCGCCCAGTACCTGAGCAGCCGGGCCTCCTCGGCGTCATTCCACGCACGGCTGACCGCCGGCACGTCCGCGATCATCAACCCGGCCACCTCGCTGAGCATGCGGGCCTCCGGTGGCGGCTGGTGCGCATGCAGCCGGACCAGTAGCGCACCGATGATCTGCACGGCCGTCAGCACATCCGGCTCGTCGAGCAGCGACCGGTCCGGGTCGAGCCGTTCCAGCAGCAGCGTCCAGGTTTGCGGATCCTCATCCAGCAGCCGCACCGCGCCGTCGCCGTTCCAGACCCGCAGCGCGGGGCCTTCACCGGGGTGCTCGGGGTCGATCGGGGCCAGCTTGAGCACCGCCGGCGTGTCGTCGGCGGTCCGCACCGGCACGATCAGGCCGACCATGCCATGCCGGAGCGGGCCGTCCAGCCGCAGCTGCCAGCGGTCGAAGAAGCTCGCAGTCAGATCGGGCAGCCCTTCCGACCAGGCCTTGCCATCCGCGCCGTAAGCCTTCGCGTGGAACCCGGCGAGCTCTGCCGGTACGACGATCCGATCCGTGGTCACAACGGGACTCTAGGCGTCGATGGGCCCGCCTCGTCGGTAAGGTCAGCCGGCATGACGGCCGAACTGGCGGACTACGAACGGATGTTTCGCCGCGCCGGGGTGCCGTTGTTCATCGTTGACTTCTCCGCGACTCGGGACGTCCTGAACCGGTTCACCCCGTTGTTCGCACTGGTCTTCATCGGCGAGATGTTGCTAGCCGCGAAGGCGGACTGGCCGATTGCCGCCAACATCGCGGCCTCGATCGCCGGCCTAGCCATCCTCGTGGCCTTGTTCGGCCTGGTCAACCGGGCCCGCAGGCGACCGTTCCTGGCCTTCCCCGACCGCTTCGGCTGGCCCGAGTTGGCCGTGTTCGCGCTTGCTCCGGCAGTGCTGCCATTGATCTTCGGTGGGCAGCTGGGAAGCGCACTGGCCACCGTGGCCGGGAACGTGGCATTGGTCGGGCTGGTCTACGTGATCTGGGGATATGGGCTGCCGGCGATCGTGCGCTGGGCCGGTCGCCGAGTGGTCGGGCAGCTCGCGACTTCGCTGGCCCTCCTGTCCCGGGCGCTTGCGCCTCTGTTGATCTTCGCGCTAGTGCTGTTCGTCAACACCGAGATGTGGCAGGTCTTCTCGACCATGTCGACGGTGGCGCTGCTCCTGGTCGGCAGTGGGCTGGCGGCGGTGGCGTTGCTGTTCCTCGCGGTCCGGATCACGCCGGAGGTCAGTCGGCTCGAGGCGGAAGCCGGTAACGGTGGACCACCGTTGCGCCGCCGGGAGCGGCTCAATGTCGGCCTGGTGATGATGGTCAGCCAGGCGTTGCAGGTCCTGGTCGTTACCGTCGGGGTGGCGGCGCTGTTCGTCGGGTTCGGCGCGATAGCGATCGGCCCGCAGATCCTGGCGTCGTGGGGGGTCGCCGCGCCGCGATCAGTGCTCGCGTTCAACCTACTTGGACAGCATTTCGAGATCACCGATGCGCTGCTGCGGGTGGCCGGCGGGATCGCCGCGTTCACCGGTCTGTACTTCGCGATCGCGGTCATTACCGACTCGAGCTACCGGGAGGAGTTCTTCGACGGCCTGACCAGTGAGATGCGCGAGATCTTCATTGCCCGAACCGAGTATCTGCGGGTACTCGCCGCGCAACATCAACTGCACGGTGGTTAACCGCGTTGCCTCAGCCGCCCGCTGGTTGACCGTGCAGCAAGTCGCCGATCCTGGCGATTCCGGCCTCGATGGCGCGCTCGGACAGGTTGCCGAAGCCGAGGACCAGCTGGGGCGGGGCGGTAGCGCCGGACGAGCGGTACTCACTCATTCCGTAGATCCCTACCGCGCGCTTGCGTGCCGCTGCGATGACCGCCGATTCGTCGGCGCTGTGAGTGCCATCGGCGGGGTTGGGGAGGTGCGCGACCGCATGGAATCCGGCGGCCAGCCCGGTCAGCGTCACTTCCGGAGCGTGCCGGGCCAGCGCGGACAGCAGCGTCTGTCGCCGGGTGGCGTAGAGCGTCCGCATCCGGCGCAGCTGACGGTCGAAGCGCCCGGACTGGATGAGCGTGGCGATGGTGAGCTGATCGAGTAGCGGTGATCCGCGGTCGTCCTGCCGTTTCTCCTCGGCTATCGATTCCGCCAGGTCGGCGGGACAGAGGATCCAGCCGAATCGGACTGCCGGCGCCAGAGACTTGCTCAGCGTGCCGAGCGCGATGACCCGATCCGGAGCCAGGCCCTGCAGCGCGCCCACCGGCTCACGGTCATACCGGAACTCCGCGTCGTAGTCGTCCTCGATGAGGTAGCCGTCGTGCTCGACCGCCCAGCGCACCAATGCGTGTCGCCGCTGCGCGGTCAGTACCACACCGGTCGGCCACTGATGGGCCGGGGTGACGATGGCGGCCCGGGCTCCGCTCGCGGCGAGGGCCGTGACGTCGATTCCGTCGGCATCGACCGGCACCGGTACGGTCCGCATGCCGGCGTGTACGGCCGCGGCCATCGTGGTGCCCTCGCCGTAGCCCGGATCCTCGAAGGCCACCCGGCGCACGCCGGCCCTGGCCAGCGCCCGCAAGGCGATGCCGACACCTTGGGCAAAGCCGGCGCATACGACGATGTGCTGGGGATCGGCCGCGGCGGCGCGGACCCGGCGCAGGTAGCCGGCAAGCACGTCGCGAAGCAGCGAGCTGCCACGCGGGTCGCCGTAGTCGAACGCGGCCGTCGGTGCGGCCCGGCAACTCTCCCGATGCGCCCACAGCCAGTCCGCGCGCGGGAAGCTGGCAAGGTCGGGCACCCCGGTGCGGAAGTCGGCGATCAGCCGGACAGCCGTACTGGTCGGTCGCTGCGGCGCCGGTGGCGTGGTGGGGGTCGCGGCGCCGATCGCCGCGACGCGGGTCGCCGAGCCTACCTGCGCGTTCAGATAGCCCTCGGCGTGCAGCTGGGCGTAGCACTCCTGGATAAGGCCGCGGGACACGCCGAGCTGGCGCGCCATCTCTCGGGATGACGGGAGCCGTTCGCCGGCCCGCAGCCGGCCGTTCCTTATCGCCTCCCGCAGACCGTTTTCCAGCTGAGAGCGCAACGGTTCGGCTTGATCGCGGTCAATCTGGAGGAGCAG
>DATFRM010000314.1:0-13811 GCA_035263265.1 Actinomycetes bacterium | reverse complement strand
TGGTCACGCTCGCCAAGAACCCGCGTGAGGTGCTGCTTCGCCCGATCGTCTCGGAGAAGAGCTACACGCTGCTGAACGAGAACAAGTACACGTTCATCGTCCACCCGGACGCGAACAAGACCGAGATCAAGATCGCGGTTGAGCAGCTGTTCAACGTGCGTGTCGTCGCGGTCAACACCGTGAACCGCGCCGGAAAGCGCAAGCGCACCCGGTACGGCTGGGGCAAGCGCAAGGACACCAAGCGCGCGATCGTGACCGTGGCCGGCACCGACCGCATCGACATCTTCGGGGGGCCGGTCTCCTAGGAGATCGGACACCGAGGAAGCAGACAGGACTCGAGATGGGTATCCGCAAGTACAAGCCGACGACGCCGGGGCGCCGGGGCGCCAGCGTGGCCGACTTCGTGGAGGTCACGCGGTCGGAGCCGGAGAAGTCGTTGGTGCGCCCACTGCACAACCGGGGCGGCCGGAACAACCACGGCCGGGTGACCAGCCGCCACCAGGGCGGCGGGCACAAGCGCGCGTACCGGATGATCGACTTCCGCCGGCACGACAAGGACGGTGTTCCGGCCAAGGTCGCACACATCGAGTACGACCCGAACCGGACCGCGCGCATCGCGCTGCTGCACTACGCGGACGGCGAGAAGCGCTACATCCTCGCGCCGAACCTGCTCAAGCAGGGCGACCGGATCGAGAACGGGCCGAGCGCGGACATCAAGCCGGGCAACAGCCTGCCGCTACGCAACATCCCGGTCGGCACCGTGGTGCACGCGATCGAGCTGCGTCCCGGTGGCGGCGCCAAGATCGCCCGGTCGGCCGGCTCGAGCGTGCAGCTGGTGGCCAAGGAGGGTCCCTACGCCCAACTGCGGATGCCCTCCGGTGAGATCCGCAACGTCGACGTCCGGTGCCGGGCCACCGTTGGCGAGGTCGGCAACGCCGAGCAGTCGAACATCAGCTGGGGCAAGGCCGGCCGGATGCGGTGGAAGGGCAAGCGCCCGACCGTGCGCGGGGTGGCCATGAACCCGGTCGACCACCCCCTCGGCGGTGGAGAGGGCAAGTCCTCCGGCGGCCGGCACCCGGTCAGCCCGTGGGGCAAGCAGGAAGGCCGCACCCGGGCGGCCGCCAAGGCCAGCGACAAGTTCATCGTCCGCCGTCGCAAGACCGGCAAGAAGCGCTAGGAGTAGCTCGGCATGCCGCGCAGCCTGAAGAAGGGCCCGTTCGTGGACGACCACCTGCTCAAGAAGGTGGACGCCCAGAACGACAAGGGCACCAAGAACGTCATCAAGACCTGGTCCAGGCGATCCATGATCGTTCCGGCCATGATCGGTCACACCATCGCGGTGCACGACGGGCGCAAGCACGTCCCGATCTTCGTCACCGACTCGATGGTCGGCCACAAGCTCGGTGAGTTCGCGCCGACGCGGACGTTCAAGGGCCATGTCAAGGACGACAAGCGGGCTCGGCGCCGGTAGCCGGCGCCGCGGTCACGAACAGCGATCAGACGTCAGAAGGTAGGGACAGCGATGGAAGCCAAGGCCCGGGCGCGGTACGTCCGCGTCGCGCCTATGAAGGCCCGCCGGGTGGTGGACCTCATTCGCGGGCTGCCTGCCGCCGAAGCACAGGCGGTGCTGCGGTTCGCGCCGCAGGCGGCGAGCGAGCCGGTGGGCAAGGTGCTTGCCAGCGCCGTCGCCAATGCCGAGCACAACGAGCAGCTCGACCCGGCCACGCTGGTGGTGCGCGAGGCGTACGTCGACGAGGGCCCGACCCTCAAGCGCTTCCGCCCGCGGGCGCAGGGCCGTGCGTACCGCATCCGCAAGCGCACCAGCCACATCACGATCGTGCTGGAGTCCCAGCCAGCCGTGACAGGCAGCCCGGCTACCACCGGCGCCGACAGGAAGAGGAGGGCCCGATAGTGGGCCAGAAGGTCAACCCGCACGGGTTCCGCCTCGGCATCACCACCGACTTCAAGAGCCGGTGGTACGCCGACAAGCTGTACAAGGAGTACGTCAAGGAAGACGTGGCCATCCGCCGGAAGATGACCCAGGGCATGGAGCGTGCCGGCATCTCCAAGGTGGAGATCGAGCGCACCCGTGACCGGGTTCGGGTGGACATCCACACCGCCCGGCCGGGAATCGTGATCGGTCGCCGCGGCGCCGAGGCGGACCGGATCAGGGCGGACCTGGAGAAGCTGACCAGCAAGCAGGTGCAGCTGAACATCCTCGAGGTGAAGAATCCCGAGGTCGACGCCCAGCTGGTCGCCCAGGGTGTGGCCGAGCAGCTGTCCAGCCGGGTCTCATTCCGGCGGGCGATGCGCAAGGCGATGCAGAGCGCGATGAAGGCGGGCGCGAAGGGCATCCGGATCCAGTGCTCAGGCCGCCTGGGCGGGGCCGAGATGAGCCGATCCGAGTTCTACCGCGAGGGCCGGGTGCCGCTGCACACGCTCCGGGCGAACATCGACTACGGCTTCTTCGAGGCGCGCACCACGTTCGGCCGGATCGGCGTCAAAGTCTGGATCTACAAGGGCGAGGTGGCCGGCACCCGTGCCGAGCGCGAGGCCGCCGCCCAGGCCAGCCTGCGGCGCGAGCGGGCCGAGCGGGGCGACGCGCGCACTCGGCCGGGTGCCGGGCGGACCCGCCGGGCCGGAAGTGGACCGGGCCGGGACCGGGGCGCGGAGGCACCGGGTGCGGGCAGCCGGCCCGCCGCGGAGCCAACCGCGCCGATCGAGCCCGCGGCTACCGCGCCGGCCGCCACCGCGACGGCCGAGGCTGGTGCGCCGGCCGGGTCCGACGCATCGACCGAGACGACCGGAAAGGAGGCCTGAGCCGTATGTTGATGCCGCGTAAGGTCAAGCACCGCAAACAGCACCACCCGGACCGTTCCGGCATGGCCAAGGGCGGTACGAAGATTGCCTTCGGCGACTACGGAGTCCAGGCCCTCGAACCGGCCTACGTGACGAACCGGCAGATCGAGGCCGCCCGTATCGCCATCACCCGGCACATCCGGCGGGGTGGCAAGGTGTGGATCAACATCTACCCGGACCGGCCGCTGACCAAGAAGCCGGCCGAGACCCGGATGGGCTCCGGCAAGGGCTCGCCGGAGTGGTGGGTGGCCAACGTCAAGCCCGGACGGATCATGTTCGAGCTGTCGTTCCCCAACGAGAAGATCGCTAAGGAGGCCCTGACCAGGGCCATCCACAAGCTTCCGATGAAGTGCCGCATCGTTCGGCGTGAGGCAGGTGAGTTCTGATGGCCGCCGGTACCAACCCGAACGAGCTGCGGAACAAGACCGACGACGAGCTGCTCACCCAGCTGGCCGAGGCGAAGGAGGAGCTGTTCAACCTTCGCTTCCAGGCCGCGACCGGGCAGCTGGAGAGCCACGGGCGGCTGCGTGCCGTCCGGCGTGACATCGCCCGCCTCTACACGATCTTGCGCGAGCGGGAGCTCGGCATCATCTCGGCCGAGCCGTCGGAGGACGTGGCATGACTGAGAAGGACCAGATGAGCGACACCAAGCGCGGCTTCCGCAAGGTCCGCGAAGGAACCGTGGTCAGCGACAAGATGGACAAGACCGTCGTCGTTGTCGTGGAGGACCGCGTCAAGCACTCGTTGTACGGCAAGGTCCTGCGCCGGACCAGCAAGCTCAAGGCTCACGACGAGGTCAACCAGTGCGGGGTCGGCGACCGAGTGCTCCTGATGGAGACCCGACCGCTGTCGGCCACCAAGCGCTGGCGGGTCGTCGAGGTCCTCGAGAAGGCCAAGTAGCACCGAGGCCTAGACAACCAGGAGAGATGAAGTGATCCAGCAGGAGTCGCGACTTCGGGTCGCCGACAACACCGGTGCCAAGGAGCTCTTGTGCATCCGGGTGCTCGGTGGCTCGGGTCGGCGCTACGCGGGCATCGGTGACGTCATCGTGGCCACCGTGAAGGACGCAATCCCCGGTGGCAGCGTCAAGAAGGGCGAGGTGGTGCGGGCCGTGGTGGTTCGGACCACCAAGGAGCGCCGCCGGATGGACGGCTCCTACATCCGCTTCGACGAGAACGCCGCGGTCCTGATCAGGGACGGCGGCGACCCCCGGGGTACCCGCATCTTCGGTCCGGTGGGTCGCGAGCTGCGGGACAAGCGGTTCATGCGCATCGTCTCGCTCGCCCCGGAGGTGCTGTAGTGAAGATCAAGAAGGGTGACACTGTGGTCGTCCTGACCGGCCGGACCGAGGACAAGGGCAGGTCGGGCAAGGTCATCGCGGTCTACCCGCAGAGCCAGCGGGTCCTGGTCGAGGGCTGCAACATGGTCAAGAAGCACACCAAGATCGGCCAGACCCAGCGCGGCGCCAAGACCGGCGGCATCATCACCCAGGAGGCGCCGATCCACGTCAGCAACGTGATGTTGGTCGACGACGAGACCGGCAAGCCGACCCGGGTGAGCTACCGCAAGGAAGAGCACACGCGACCGAGCGGTGCGATTAAGGCACGGAAGGTCCGCGTCTCGAAGCGGAGCGGTAAGGACATCTGATGACGGCAACCACCAGCGAGCGGACCGAGCGGCCGTACCCGCGGCTCAAGCAGCGCTATCGCGACGAGATCGCTCCGGCGCTGCGGACCGAGTTCGGCTTCGACAACGTCATGCAGGTGCCTACGCTGACCAAGATCGTGGTCAACATGGGTGTCGGCGAGGCGGCGCGGGACAACAAGCTGATCGAAGGCGCGGTAAGGGACCTGTCCGCGATCACCGGCCAGAAGCCGGCGGTTACCCGGGCCCGCAGGTCGATCGCGCAGTTCAAGCTGCGCGAGGGCATGCCGATCGGCGCGCATGTGACGCTCCGCGGCGACCGGATGTGGGAGTTCCTGGACCGGCTGCTGTCCACCGCGTTGCCCCGGATCAGGGACTTTCGCGGGCTCTCGCCCAAGCAGTTCGACGGCCGGGGAAACTACACGTTCGGCTTGATCGAGCAGAGCATGTTCCACGAGGTGGACCAGGACCGGATCGACCGGGTCCGCGGGATGGACATCACGGTCGTGACCACGGCCGACACCGACGACGAGGGCAGGGCGCTACTGCGTCACCTCGGCTTCCCATTCAAGGAGAACTGACCGTGGCGAAGAAGGCGCTTATCGCCAAGGCGGCCCGCAAGCCGAAGTTCGCGGTTCGCGCGTACACCCGCTGCCAGCGGTGTGGCCGGCCCCATTCGGTGTACCGCAAGTTCGGCCTGTGCCGGGTGTGCCTGCGCGAGATGGCTCACCGTGGCGAGCTGCCTGGCATCACCAAGAGCAGTTGGTAGCCATCCAACACAAGAGCAACCACCGACCAATGATGAGCGACGCGGCCGAAGGCCGCGAAGAAGCGAGTCGACAAGCACAGCGACGCCGTAGGTCCGGACCGGAAACCGCGGCGAGAAAAGAGAAGTAACCGGCCATGACCATGACCGACCCGATCGCAGACATGCTGACCCGTCTGCGCAACGCGAACTCGGCCTACCACGACACCGTGGCGATGCCGTTCAGCAAGATCAAGTCGCACATCGCGGAGATCCTCCAGCAGGAGGGCTACATCGCCGGCTGGCGGGTGTCCGACGCCACCGTCGGCAAGACCCTCGAGGTTACGCTGAAGTTCGGGCCTAGCCGCGAGCGCTCGATCGCCGGCCTGCGCCGGGTCAGCAAGCCGGGCTTGCGGGTGTACGCCAAGTCCACCAACCTGCCGAGGGTGCTCGGTGGGCTCGGGGTCGCGATCATCTCGACGTCGTCCGGCCTGCTGACCGATCGGCAGGCCGCCAAGAAGGGCGTAGGCGGGGAAGTCCTCGCCTACGTCTGGTAACCGGAGAGGAGGCACCAGATATGTCGCGAATCGGACGCACTCCGATTCCGGTGCCCGCCGGTGTCGAGGTGGACATCAAGGGCGCTGTGGTGACCGTTAAGGGTCCCAAGGGCTCGCTGCAGCACACGGTTGCGACCCCGATCAAGGTCGGGCGGGCCGATGACGGCTCAGTGCTCGTGCTCCGGCCGGACGACGAGCGGGCCAGCAAGGAGCTGCACGGCCTCACTCGGACCTTGGTGGCCAACATGGTCACCGGCGTGACCACGGGCTTCCAGAAGAGCCTGGAGATCGTCGGGGTCGGCTACCGGGTGATCGCGCGTGGCCCGGCCCTCGAGTTCTCGCTGGGGTTCAGTCACCCGGTCGTGGTGGAGCCGCCGGAAGGCATCACATTCCAGGTCGACACGCCGACCAGGTTCCACGTGCAGGGCATTGACAAGCAGCGGGTCGGCGAGGTTGCCGCCAATCTCCGCAAACTGCGCAAGCCGGATCCATACAAGGGCAAGGGCGTGCGCTACCAAGGCGAGGTCATCCGCCGCAAGGTCGGAAAGGCTGGTAAGTAAGGCATGGCTGTCGGTATCAAGGTCGGCAAGGGCGCTGGCGCCAAGCGCTCGGCGCGGCTGCGCCGCCATCTGCGGGTCCGCAAGAAGGTGTCCGGCAACGGCGCGCGGCCGCGCCTGGTCGTGACCCGGTCGACCCGCCACATGGTCGTCCAGATCGTCGACGACACCGCGGGCCGGACGCTGGCTTCGGCCTCGTCGATGGACGCCAGTGTCCGCTCACTCACCGGCGACAAGACGGCCAAGGCCAGGGCGGTCGGCAAGCTCGTCGCCGAGCGTGCGAAGGCTGCCGGAATCGACTCCGTGGTGTTCGACCGTGGCGGCAACCGCTACCACGGCCGGGTCGCCGCACTGGCCGAGGGTGCCCGCGAGGGCGGCCTCGGGTTCTGACCACGACGAAACGCAGGAAGAGGACATAGATATGGCTGGACCCCAGCGCCGCGGTACCGGCGCCGGCGGCGAGCGGCGGGAGCGTCGTGGTGACGGGCGTCGGGACGCCGCGGCGGAGAAGACCGCATTCGTAGAGCGAGTAGTCGCGATCAACCGGGTAGCCAAGGTCGTCCAGGGTGGCCGGCGCTTCAGCTTCACCGCACTGGTCGTCGTCGGCGACGGCGACGGGATGGTCGGCGTCGGATACGGCAAGGCCAAGGAGGTGCCCGCCGCGATCGCCAAGGGCGTCGAGGAGGCCAAGAAGCACTTCTTCAAGGTCCCCCGGATCCAGGGCACGATCCCGCATCCGGTGCAGGGCGAGGCGGCCGCGGGCGTGGTGTTGCTCAAGCCGGCCTCGCCGGGTACCGGTGTGATCGCTGGCGGCCCGGTGCGAGCGGTGCTCGAGTGCGCCGGCATCCACGATGTGCTGTCGAAGTCGCTCGGCTCGTCCAACGCGATCAACATCGTGCACGCGACCGTGGCCGCGCTGCGCAAGCTCGAGCGTCCGGAGGCGGTGGCCGCGCGCCGCGGCCTGCCGCTGGAGGACGTCGCCCCGGCCGCGCTACTGCGCGCCCGAGCCGGAGTGGGCACGTGATGTCGCGGCTGAAGGTCACCCAGACCCGATCCGGGATCGGGACCAAGCAGAACCAGCGGGACACGTTGCGGACCCTTGGCCTCAAGCGCATCGGTGATGTGGTGGTCAAGGAGAACCGCCCGGAGATCCGCGGAATGGTCAAGACGGTGTCGCACCTGGTCACCGTCGAGGAGGTCGAGTAGTCATGACCCTCAAGGTTCATCACCTGCGTCCGGCGCCGGGCGCCCATACCCGTAAGGCTCGCGTTGGCCGCGGAGAAGGGTCGAAGGGCAAGTCGGCCGGTCGCGGAACCAAGGGCAGCAAGGCCCGCACCCAGGTACCGGCGTCCTTCGAGGGCGGCCAGATGCCGCTGCACATGCGAGTGCCGAAGCTCAAGGGCTTCCGTAACCCGTTCCGGGTGGAGTACCAGGTTGTCAACCTGGACAAGCTCGCCGTGCTGTATCCGGACGGCGGCGAGGTGACCGTGGACGACCTGGTCGCTAAGGGCGCGGTCCGCAAGGGCCGTCCGGTCAAGGTGCTCGGTACCGGATCGATCTCGGTTGCGGTCCAGGTGAGCGTGCACGCGTTCTCCGGCAGCGCGACGCAGAAGATCGCCGCGGCCGGCGGCTCCACCACCACGCTGTAGAGGGCCGCTGACCAGCCCGGACCGTCGTGCAGCACGGCACGGGCCGCGCAGCGCCCGCCTACGCCAAGGCCGTCGCGAGACGGCTGGATGGGGTCGCCGCCGCTCATCCGAGCTTGATCGGGTAGGCGGTGGCGCCTCTATGGCTGTTATTGTCCGTGCTGTCCGCTGTTTGGCGGCTCACTGCGTGCATCACCAGGTGAGCCGGCCGGTCGGTGTGACCACTTAAGATCGACAATTCGAGCGCCGCCGGCGGCGGCCTTGCGCAGGAGGCCTGAGTGCTCACCGCGTTCGCCCGGGCGTTTCGCACGCCCGACCTGCGGCGGAAGATACTGTTCACGCTGGGGATCATCGCGCTCTTCCGGTTCGGCTCCCAACTGCCCACGCCGGGCGTGGACGCGGGCGCGATCAACCGATGCATCGATCTCGCCCTGGGCGGCGAGAACGCCGGCATCTACGGCCTGATCAACCTGTTCAGCGGTGGCGCCCTGCTTCAGCTGTCGGTGTTCGCGCTGGGGATCATGCCATACATCACCGCCAGCATCATCATCCAGCTGCTCACCGTGGTGATCCCGCGGCTGGAGGCGCTGAAGAAGGAGGGCCAGGCCGGCACGGCCCAGCTCACCCAGTACACCCGCTACCTCACCGTTGCGCTTGCGGTGCTGCAGTCGACCGCGTTCATCGCGATCGCGCGCCAGCCCGGACGGCTGTTCCAGGGCTGCAGCGAGCCGATCGTCAACCCGGATCTCAACCTCTGGGGCATCTTGACGATGATCGTCACGATGACCGCGGGCACCGCCGTCATCATGTGGTTCGGTGAGCTGATCACGGACCGCGGCGTTGGCAACGGGATGTCGCTGCTGATCTTCACCCAGGTCATCGCGACGTTCCCGCAGCAGATGTGGGTGATCAAGAAGCAGGCCGGCTGGGACTCGTTCCTCATCGTGACGGCGGTCGGGTTTGCGCTGGTCGGCGCGGTGATCTTCATCGAGCAGGGCCAGCGGCGGATCCCGGTGCAGTACGCCAAGCGGATGATCGGCCGGCGGATGTACGGCGGCACGTCCACCTACATCCCGCTCAAGGTCAACCAGGCCGGTGTAATCCCGGTCATCTTCGCATCGTCGCTGCTCTACCTGCCGGCGCTGGCGGCTCAGATGGGCAACCAGACCTCGAGCTGGGCGGTGTGGATCCAGCGGCACCTGGTCAACGGGACCGGCTGGATCTACATGGTGTCTTTCTTCCTGATGATCGTGTTCTTCACGTACTTCTACGTCGGCATCACCTGGAACCCGGTAGAAGTCGCCGACAACATGAAAAAGTACGGCGGCTTCATCCCCGGCATCCGGGCCGGCCGACCAACCTCTGAGTACCTGCAGTACGTGTTGAACCGGATCACGTTGCCCGGCTCGATGTACCTGGGCCTGATCGCGCTCATCCCGATGATTGCGATCTCGGTGCTCGGCGGCGGCGTGAACAACAACTTCCCGTTCGGTGGTACCAGCATCTTGATCATGGTCGGCGTGGGCCTAGACACCGTCAAGCAGATCGAGAGCCAGCTGCAGCAGCGCAACTACGAGGGCTTTCTGCGTTAGGCAGCCCAGTGCGAATCGTGCTCGTGGGGCCGCCAGGAGCGGGGAAGGGGACCCAGGCCCAGTTCATCGCCTCGCACCTGTCGATCCCCAAGATCTCGACGGGCGATATCTTCCGGACCAACGTCAGCCACGGGACGGAGCTCGGACAGGAAGCGCGCGCCTATATGGAGCGCGGCGACCTAGTGCCGGACTCGGTCACGATCGCGATGGTGCGGGATCGGCTGGCCGAGGGTGACGCGGCCGACGGGTTCCTGCTGGACGGGTTCCCGCGCACGCTGCACCAGGCCAAGGTGCTCGACGAGATGCTTGACGACCTTGGTGCCCGGCTGGACGTGGTGCTCGAACTGGTGGTCGACGACGACGAAGTGGTGCGCCGTCTGTCCGGGCGCCGGACCTGCCGAGTGTGCGGGCGGGTGTGGCATCTCGACTTCGACCCGCCGACGATGGACTCGACCTGCGATCAGTGCGGCGGTGAGCTGTTCCAGCGCGACGACGACCGCGAGGAGACGATCAGACATCGGCTCGAGGTGTACGTCGAACAGACCTCCCCGCTGATCGACTTCTATGCCGACCAGGGCAATCTGGTCGGGTTGGACGCAACCGGGCCGGTCGAGGACGTCACCGAGCGCGCGATCGCCGCGCTGCGGCGATTCGGCGGGTGACCGCGCTGTTCAGAGGACGCAAGGACATGATCGAGATCAAGACCGAGGCCGAGATCGCGAAGATGCGTGAGGCCGGCCTGGTCGTGGGCAAGACGCTGGAGCTGCTGCGCGCCGCGGTCGAGCCGGGCATCAGCACCGGTGAGCTGGACGTGCTCGCCGAGAAGCACATCAGGGACAGCCGCGCGGTCCCGTCCTTCAAGGGCTACCACGGCTTTCCGGCCTCGATCTGCACGTCCATCAACAACGAGATCGTGCACGGCATCCCGTCGCCGGACCGTACCGTCAAGGCCGGGGACGTGATCTCGCTGGACTGCGGGGCGATCGTGGACGGCTGGCACGGCGACGCGGCGATCACGATCGGCGTCGGCGAGATCGCGCCGGAGCTGCAGACGATGCTGCGGGTGTGCGAGGAAGCGCTGTGGCGCGGGATCGGCGCGGCCACGCTCGGCGGCCGGCTCACCGACATCTCCTCGGCGGTAGAGACCTACATCAGGTCCCAGGGCCGCTACGGGATCGTCGAGGAGTACGGCGGCCACGGCATCGGCTCGCAGATGCACCAGGACCCGCATCTGCTCAACTACGGCCGACCGGGCCGCGGCCCGAGACTGGTCAAGGGCATGGCACTCGCGGTCGAGCCCATGATCAACCTCGGTAGCCGGCGGACCAGGGTGCTGGCCGATGACTGGACCGTGGTCACCGAGGACGGCTCGTACTCCGCACACTTCGAGCACACGTTCACGCTCACCGAACACGGCCCGTACGTGCTGACCGCGCTAGACGGCGGCACCACCCGGCTCACCACCTCGCCGCCCAGCTAACCCGCCACCTTTGGGATCATTACGCGCGCCGGCATGCGGGCAAAAGACGCAATCAGTAGGATTTCGCGTCCCTGTGGCGCGTAATGATCCACGTCGGGCGGGTTGGGCCGCCGGAGATCGCGCTGATTGGCATGTGAGTGGCCATCTGACGTAAACTCTTCCCTCGGCTCACAATGTGCCCACCTCCACCAAGCGCCCCGCGGCTGGTTCTGGCGCCGGAGGGGTGCTTTTCGTGTGTCAGAACCGTTCCGGTAGATCACTGATCAGTTCAGAAACGTGGAGGCCATGCCCAAGAAAGAGGGCGCCATCGAGATCGAGGGCACCGTCGTCGAGTCCCTCCCGAACGCCATGTTCCGGGTGGAGCTCGCCAACGGGCACAAGGTTCTCGCGCACATCAGCGGGAAGATGCGGATGCACTACATCCGGATCCTTCCCGACGACCGGGTCGTCGTCGAGCTCAGCCCGTACGACCTGACCCGGGGACGGATCGTTTACCGGTACAAGTGATCGACGACAGGCAGCGGCGTCACCGACGCTCGCGGCGCCGCGAGCACGTCCTGGAGAACCCATGAAGGTCAAGCCGAGCGTTAAGAAGATTTGTGACAAGTGCAAGGTGATCCGCCGGCACGGACGGGTCATGGTGATTTGCGAGAACGCTCGCCACAAGCAGCGTCAGGGCTAACCGGCCGCCGCCGGCGAGCGAACGTCGACGCCGGATCTCGACGAGATTCGGTCAACCGAAGACCCCAGACAACTACATCCAGTGCAGCAACTACATCCAGTGCAGCAACCCGACCCCCGCACCTCGCGGGACGGCACCCCCGGTCGCGGAGGCCGGGGACCTGCGGACCGGGCCGCACCCGCCGAGCTGGGCAGCCAGGCGGGATCGGAACCGGGTCACCACCCACGCAGGAACGGTGCTGCCGCAGACCTCCGCTAGGAACCGACAGGAGAACCGCCTAGATGGCACGCCTCGTAGGTGTCGACCTGCCCCGCGACAAGCGGCTCGAGGTCGCCCTCACGTACATCTTCGGCATCGGCCGGACCCGCGCGATCGAGACCCTCCAGGCCACCGGCGTCAGCCCGGACCTGCGGGTCCGTGACCTCGGCGACGACGAGCTGGTGAAGCTCCGCGACTGGATCGAGGCCAACTACAAGATAGAAGGTGACCTCCGCCGCGAGGTCGCCGCCGATATCCGGCGCAAGGTGGAGATCGGTTGTTACCAGGGGGTGCGGCATCGCCGCGGCCTACCGGTACATGGCCAGCGCACGCACACCAACGCGCGCACCCGCAAGGGCCCGAGGAAGGCCATTGCCGGCAAGAAGAAGCCCGGCAAGAAGTAACGACAGACCCCCACGACGCGACCGATTCAGGAGAACCAGCCAGATGCCTCCCAAGAGCCGCACGGCCGGCGCCAAGAAGGTGCGCCGCAAGGAGCGGAAGAACGTGGCCCACGGCCACGCGCACATCAAGAGCACGTTCAACAACACGATCGTTTCCATCACCGACCCGACCGGCAACGTGATCGCGTGGGCCAGCTCGGGTCAGGTCGGTTTCAAGGGCTCGCGCAAGTCGACGCCGTTCGCGGCGCAGATGGCTGCCGAGGCGGCCGCCCGCCGTGCCCAGGAGCACGGCATGCGCAAGGTCGACGTGTTCGTGAAGGGCCCCGGCTCCGGCCGGGAGACCGCGATCCGATCGCTGCAGGCGGTCGGGCTCGAGGTCGGCTCGATCCAGGACGTTACCCCGGTGCCGCACAACGGTTGCCGCCCGCCCAAGCGTCGTCGCGTCTGAAGCCCCTGAGGAGTACGAAACCCGATGGCCCGTTACACCGCCGCGGATTGCAAGCTGTGCCGCCGCGAAAAGATGAAGCTGTTCCTAAAGGGCGCGAAATGCGAGTCGCCGAAGTGCCCGATCGAGATCAGGCCGTACCCGCCGGGTGAGCACGGCCGCGGTCGCTCGAAGGACAGCGAGTACCTGCTGCAGCTTCGGGAGAAGCAGAAGGCCCGCCGGGTCTACGGCGTGCTCGAGGCGCAGTTCCGCAACTACTACGAAGAGGCCAACCGGCAGACTGGCAAGACCGGCGAGAACCTGCTGCGCATCCTGGAGAGCCGGCTTGACAACGTGGTCTACCGCGCAGGGTTCGCCAAGAGCCGCGACATGGCTCGCCAGCTGGTCCGGCACGGCCACTTCATGGTCAACGGCAAGAAGGTGGACATCCCGTCCTACCGGGTGTCGGAGAACGACATCGTCGAGGTCAGACCGTCCTCGGTCGAGCTGACCCCGTTTGTGATCGCCCGCGCGGAGGCCGGTGAGCGGATCGTTCCGGCCTGGCTCGAGGTGATCCCGAACCGGATGCGCATCCTGGTTCACTCGCTACCGGCCCGGCAGGTCATCGAGACGCCGGTTCAGGAGCAACTGATCGTCGAGCTGTACTCGAAGTAGTACCGGCTCGAGCTCGGTGGCGGCGGACGGAGGCCGCCGCCGGGAACACCTGGCGGACGGAGTCCGCCGCCGGGCACGCCTGGCGGACGGAGGCCACGGTCGCCAGGGGCGTCGGTTGGCGCGTTAGCGGCAACCGACGGCGTACGCGAGAGTCATATAGCGGGCCTCGCGGGAAGGAAGAACATCAGTGCTTATCGCACAGCGCCCCACCCTCACCGAGGAGCCGGTATCCGATTTTCGGTCCCGGTTCGTGATCGAGCCGCTCGAGCCGGGTTTCGGCTACACGCT
>DATFRM010000313.1:0-5053 GCA_035263265.1 Actinomycetes bacterium | reverse complement strand
GGACGACTGAGCGCTCGTCGGGGCAGCGACAGCGAAGCGCTGCCTGCCCTGTCGTAATCGGATGCACGGACGATGCCTGGGCGAGCTCGCTGAGATCGAACAGCCGCCGGTCGTACAAGCACAACGCCGCCATCGGTTCCGCGGCGATGACCGGGTTGATCCAGGCCTCGTAGGAGTACACCAGTTCGGTGCCGGTGGTCGGCGTCGCCGCCCAGCCCATCTCGGCGACGACTCGCAGACCGTCGTAGCCGTTCGCCCGGGCGCGCGACACGGATCGACGTAGCGCCTGCACGCAGGCCTCTGGATCGAACCTGCCATCGAGCAGGTATGAGTCGGCGGAGCGGTGAACCTCGATCTGCTCGCCGGAAATCGCCGCGGGCCAACCGGGGACCAGCTCCTTGAGCTCGTAACCAAGCTGCTCGGGACCCCACCGATGCGCGAAGATCAGGATCTGGTGATGGCCGGCCAGCCCGCCGGACACCGCATCGGCGACAACGGACAGCAGCTCATCGTCGGCACCGAACAGATGACACAGGTGGTCGCCCAGCCCCAGCTCACGAACTGACCCGCCTGCCGACCACGGTGCGGATGGCGGGGTCACAGGCGTTGTGCCTGACCCTGGACCGCCGACGTCCTCCCACCTGGGCCCACAACGCCTCCAACCATTCCACCCGCATCGGATCTGCTCCCATTAACCCCGCGACGTTTACCCACGTGGCGGGTAACTACGCGGCTGCCCACTGGCCACTTCCCGCGAACGGGTCAACCTGTGATGCGACCATCGAGCGCGACTATCCCCACCCATTCGGTCGGGCACAGCATCGACCCCGGAGACACCACGACCCGGGTATCGCCACGCGCGGGGAACTTGACCGCCATCCGGCTCAGCTCGCACCACATATCCCGGGCTCGATTGAGGGCGCTCGGCGACATCCGGACATCGTGCTTGGGGCCCACACACGGCACCAACCGGGACCGGCCGCTCGTAGACTCGTCGCAGCCTGGACGCCCGGCCCGACCTCGAGGAGCATCATGGCGACGCCGCGCCGAAGTCGGCTGGCCGGTGCCATCAGCCACCCGATCCGGGCCGGCCGGGTTGTCGGTTCCTGGTATCGCAACGATCCGGATCGACTCGCGGTCGTGGTCAGCCAACTGCTTCCAGCCGGTCTGGCCCGCCGGGCGGCTCCGGTGCTCGATCTCGCACCGCTACGCCGGATCGCGCCTGCGACGGCTGCGCTGGTCGGCCTGCGGGCGGGCCGGGCCGACTCGGTCGCGGCGCGGTGCGCCGAGCTCACCGAGACCGGGCGGGTCGGCGCCCGGGTACGGACCGCCGTGGTCCTGGCCGCGGCTGAACGCCCGCGCGAGGCTGCCGCTCTGATGACCGGCCTGGACGGCAAGCCACACGTAGAGATCGCCAAGGCCAAGCTGGACTACCGGGCAGGCCGGATCGGCGACGCGGTCGAGCGATTGCGCGCGATCGGCCAGGCCGGGGGCGACGATGCCGCCCGGCTGCTGGCCCGATACGAGGGTGAGCTCGCGGCGCTTGCGCCAGTCGTGACCCACCCACCCGCCGAGCACCAGTTCGTGCCCGAACCGAGCCGGATTCTGCACCTGGTGACGAACGCGCTGCCGTACATCTCGGCCGGCTACACGATGCGCACGCACCGGATCGCGACCGCCCAGCGTGCGCTCGGACTCGATCCACACGTAGTCACCTCGTGGGGTTGGCCGGCGCTGCAGGGGTTCGTCGCGGCGGCGGCGGAGGAGCGCATCGATGGCGTCGAGTACCACCGCTTGCTTCCGGACGGGCGGATCCCGGCCGCCGCCGATGTCCGGCATGTCCGTGCGGTATCGGACGCGACCGCGCTGGCCAGGCGACTGCGCCCGGTGCTGCTGCACGCCGCCAGCGATCATCGCAACGGCGCGGTGGCACTCGCGGTCCGGGATCGGACCGGGCTGCCGGTCGTCTACGAGGTACGCGGCTTCCTCGAGGAGACCTGGCTGGCCAGACTCGGTCCGGGCGACGAATCGGCGGCGGGCAGCCAGCGCTACGAGCTGGCCAGGGCCCGGGAGACGAGCGTGATGCGCTCCGCCGACGCGGTGGTGACGCTGTCCGGGACGATGCGTGCCGAGGTCGTCGCGCGCGGCGTTCCGGCCGAACGGATCGTACTGGCGCCCAATGCGGTCGATAGCAGGCTGCTGACCGCGCAGCCGGACGGTGCCGGATTTCGCCGCGCGTACGGCATACCGGATCGCGCCATCGTGGTCGGCTCGGTCTCCACTCTCAACAGCTACGAGGGCTTCGGCACGCTGCTGGCGGCAGGCGCATTGCTGCGCGACGCAGGTGCGCCGGTGCACGTCCTGCTGGTCGGCGACGGACCAGACCGAGCCGTGCTACGTGCCCAGGCGACCGCGCTCGGCCTGACCGGGCAGGTCACGCTGCCCGGCCGGGTGCCTCACGATCAGGCGCTCGCCGCGCACGCGGCGCTGGACATCTTCGTCGTACCGCGCACCGATGCCCGGGTGACCCGCCTGGTCACACCGCTCAAACCGGTCGAGGCGATGGCGCTCGGGCGCCCGGTGGTGGCCAGCCAGCTGCCGGCGCTAGCCGAACTGATCGGCGATGGCCCGGCGGGTGCAACGGATGTTGCCGGCCTGCTGGTGCCACCGGACGATCCGGCCGCGCTGGCCAAGGCGATCGCCGAACTCCGCGACGATCCCGCCTTGCGGCAGCGGCTGGGTGCCGCCGGCCGAGAGGCGGTGTCGACCAGCCGTACGTGGGACCGGATCGCCGAGATCCACCTGGAGCTGTACACGAGGCTCGGCGCGCTAGGGTCACCGGGGTGACGCCACCCGCGGTACCCAAGATCGAGCTGCACGTCCATCTGGAAGGCGCGATCCGGCCCGCGACGTTACTGGACATCGCCAACCGCAACGGCCTCCGCCTGCCGTTCGCGACCGAGGCCGAAGCCGCGCAGTTCTACCAGTTCCGCGATTTCGCGCACTTCATCGAGATCTGGATGCTGACCACGAACGTGCTGCAGACCACCCAGGACTACCAGCAGATCGTGCACGACTACGCAGCCGAGGCAGCCGGCCACAGCGCTGTCTACCTGGAGGGCATCTTCTCGCCATTCGAGCGCATCGTCCGCGGGATCGACCCGGACGAGATCTTCAATGGCTACTGCGACGGGGCGGCCCAAGCGCAGCAGGAGTACGGCATCGAGGTGCGACTCACCCCCGACATCGGCCGACAGCTCGACCCGGCCGAGGTGGCACCGATGATCCGCGACACGCTCAAGTACGCCGACCGCGGCGTGGTCGGCCTCGGGCTCGGCGGCAATGAGGCCGATTCGCCCGCTGCGGATTGGGAGCGGTGCTTCGCGATCGCGCGCGATGGCGGGCTCGGCTCGGTTCCGCACGCCGGTGAGTCGACCGGGCCGGCTGCGGTACGGGATGCGGTCGATGTGTTGGGCGCAAACCGGATCAGGCACGGCATCGGCGCCGCCACCGATCCCGGCCTACTGGCCGAGTTGGCCGAGCGCGGTATCGGCTGCGACGTCTGCCCGACCTCCAACGTGCGGACCGGCGTCGTCCCCTCACTGGCCGCCCATCCGATGCCACGGATGGTCGCGGCCGGCGTGTCCTGCACGATCAACACCGACGATCCGGCGATGTTCGATACCGACCTCACTCGCGAATACGCCCAGCTCGACCAGCTCGGCACCACCGCGCAACAGGCGTACCAGGCGGGTGTCACCGGCGCGCTGTGCGATGAGCCGACCAAGGCTCGGCTGCGGGCAATTGGTACCGCCACGACCTGGTGATATGGGTCATTCTTCGCGCCCGCCGCCGCGGCCCCAGGTGCGATCCGGATGCTCCGGTCCTAAGCTGTGACGCTGTGCCACTGTCCCGCCGGCGGTCCAAGCACCGCCATCGCGCAGCCCACGGCACGGAGCACCCGGTTCAGCCGGTCCCGGCCTGGACTGACGATGAGCAGTGGTTCGAGCCGGACGATGCGCACCCCGGCTGGGCAGGGCAGCTTCACCACGAGCCCGCCCCATGGCGGTCGGAGGAACCCGAGTGGGTCGGCGGCGAGCCGCCCGGGTACAGCGAGCAGCCGTCTGCCACGGACTCGCCCGCTCGGCACCGGGACTACGACTATCCGCCGCGCGAGTACGCACTGCCGGATGACTACCCCCCGCCACAGAACTACCCGGGACTGCCGATCGGCTCGCTCTCGCCGGCACCGGGCTACCCGGCACCGGCGGTCGATCCGCGCGGAGAGTATCCGCCGCAGCCGGAGTACTCGGTCGACGACTACGACGAGGGCTACGAGCAGCACGGTCCGGACGAGACGCCGGCCTTGCGCGGGCGTCTGATCCGGCTGCCGCGACGCCACGCTGAGCTGCCCGAAGCGGTCCGGGATTGCCTGCACTGGGGAATCTTCGCGCTGGTGCTGGTGCCCGTCTTCCTGGTCGCAACCGGCGGCTCGGTGCTGAACGCGATCGTGGTGATGATCTCGATACTCGTGCTCGGCGTGGTGGTCATCTGGGTGGTCAGGCTCGGCAAGATCGCGCTACCTAACCTGGAACCCTCCCACCAGCTCGAGCCGCTGGCGCCGGAGGTTCAGGATCCGGCCGAGGACGAATGGGAGGAGGCGCCGGAGTCGGACGGGCGCAGCGACTGGCCAGAACCGCCCGCGCACGGTGGCGACTGGCCAGAACCGCCCGCGCACGGTGGCGACTGGCCAGGACCTCCTGGGCCTGACCGGGAGTGGCCGGAGCCGTCGTGGGAGCCGTACCTGCCCCCTCAACCGGGCGAGCGTGAGCACGTGGGTTGGCGCCGAGACCAGTGATCGTCGTAGCCCGTAGGGTTTCGGTATGACCGACTACCTGGTCTGGATCGACTGTGAGATGACCGGTCTCGATCTGGACAAGGATGCGCTGATCGAACTCGCCGTGCTCGTAACCAATGCCGAGCTGGAGATCCTCGGCGACGGCGTCTACATCGTGATCAAGCCACCACAGTCGGCCCTGGATCAGATGGACGA
>DATFRM010000312.1:0-2049 GCA_035263265.1 Actinomycetes bacterium | reverse complement strand
TACCAGGTGGCCGAGCAGCTGTCCAGGGACCCCGAGCAGGCGCTGAAGATCCACAGCCAGGAAGAGCTCGGCGTCGATCCGCACTCGCTGCCGTCACCCAGAGTGGCCGCGGTGTCGTCGTTCGTCTCGTTCGCGCTGGGCGCGCTCGTCCCGCTGCTGCCGTACCTGTTCGGTGCCAGCAGCCTATGGCCGGCCCTGGTGCTCTCGCTGCTGGGGCTGTTCGTGACCGGCGCGGTGGTGTCCCGGGTTACCGCTCGCGGCTGGCTCTACAGCGGGACGCGCCAACTGCTGCTCGGCGCGGCCGCGGCCGGGCTGACCTACCTGATCGGATCCGTCGTGGGAGCCGGGCTGACCTGATCCCGCGGCGGCTACCCGAGCCCGCAGCCGTCTTTGATCAAGGTAGCCAGTGCTTGTTTCGCGGCGTCGTCCACGCCCGGGATCGCGGTTGCCATCGGTTCGGTGCCGTTGATCCGCAGCCACAGCCGGAATATGTAGCTCTGCGTGCTGCCAGCCACCGCGTGTTCGTCACACCGGTTGTTCACGAACGTCACCGGGACGTGCAGTTCCGGGTGTGCGCTGTCCAACCGGATCGGCGGGGTTCGCAGATGGTAGAGAACCGACCCGCGTACCTGGGTGACCTCCACGGTGGCCGCCGGATCGGTGAGGCGGAAGTCGAGCGTCGCGTGTATCGAGGGCGCGCCGGACTCGGTCCGCGCCTTGGTCCACGGTCCGGTCAGGCCGAGCTCGACCGCTGCCGCGATCTTCTGCCGTTCGCAGTCCTGCCGGAGAAGCAGGCCGAGCAGCTCGCGCTTGTCCGCCAGCGGCCAGGTGAACTCGGCATGGCCACCGTCCGGGTAGGTGATCATCGCATCGGCTTGAGCCGGCTTGGCCGTCGTCGGAATGCCACCCGCGCAGATACCGTCGCCGAACTTGGCGGGCAGCCCGACGCCGATGGTGCCGCCGCCTGGCAGTGGGTAGTCCTGCTGCTCCGGCGCGATGACGGCGAAGTCCGGGCTCAGCAGGCGCACCCATTGGATCACGACCGGTTGCGCCTCGTGGTTGGTGAACGTCAGACGGATCTGGTGCCTGGGCTCGTCGTTACGGAACTGATCGACCAGCACGGTCAGGTCCGGCCGGTGCCTCGACGACCCGTCCAGCCAGTTGGAGACCGCGAGCCAGCCGCCGATCCCGACTACGACGGCGGTCGGGATCGCCCAGAGCAGCCAGCTTCGACGTGCCATCGTCACGCCAGACACCTCCGCGTACCCGCCGTCGCAGTTGGAAGGGAGGGTAGTCCGCCGATCGGACAATCGGCCGCTCGCGGCATCGGGCTCGTGCCCCGCGGACGCGATTGCACCGGGTGTGATCGGAATAGGGTTGTGCCATGCGGCGCGCGAAGATCGTCTGCACGCTTGGGCCGGCCGTCGGCTCGTACGAAAAGATCAAGGCATTGGCCGATGCGGGCATGGATGTGGCCCGGCTGAATCTCAGCCATGGCACTCGCGCCGAGCACGAGGAGCGGTACAAGTCGGTACGCCGGGCGGCCGCGGAGTCCGGCCGGGGCATTGCCGCACTGGTCGACCTGCAGGGTCCCAAGATCCGGTTGGGCCGGTTTGGCGCCGGGCCGATCCGGCTCAAGCCGGGAGAGGAGTTCGTCATCACGGTCGAGCAGATCAACGGCGACCAGAAGCATTGCTCGACGACCTACCCCGGGCTGCCGACCGATGTCGCGCCGGGGGACCGGCTGCTCGTCGACGACGGCCGAATCGTGCTCGAGGCGATATCGGTCGACGAGCGTCAGGTCACCACCCGAGTAGTCGAGGGTGGCGAACTTTCCGACAACAAGGGCATCAACCTGCCCGGAGTAGCGGTCAACGTGCCAGCGCTGTCCGAGAAGGACGTCGCCGATCTGCGCTGGGCGCTCCGGCTCCCGGTGGACCTGGTGGCGCTGTCGTTCGTCCGTTCCGAATCGGACGCGGCACCGGCGCGAGCGGTGATGGCCGAGGAAGGCGTTCGGGTCCCGCTGCTGGCGAAGATCGAAAAGCCGCA
>DATFRM010000311.1:0-9854 GCA_035263265.1 Actinomycetes bacterium | reverse complement strand
ATGCGCTGATCGAGGCGTTCCGGACCGCCGAGGAGCAGCAGAAGTTCCTGATCGGGTACTTCTATGAGCCGCAGTGGTTCCTCTCCGAGGTCCCATTGGTGCACGTGTCCCTGCCGACCTACACCGAGGGCTGCGACGCGGACCCGGCGACCGTTGCTTGCGATTACGCGCCCTACGACCTCGACAAGATCGCCCGTAAGGCGTTCATGGACTCCAGCAGCCCGGCCGCGACGGTGATCAGGAACTTCAACTGGACCAACGACGACCAGAACGAGGTCGCCAAGGACATCGCCGACAAGATGTCCTACGACGACGCGGCGAAGAAGTGGGTCGACGCCCACCCGGACCAGGTCGCGGCCTGGCTCGCCACCAGCTGACGCATACACCGGCGGGCCCTCGTGTAGCACGCGAGGGCCCGCCAACTCCGCCAACTCCAGCCAACCCCCGAAGGGCAGCGCAGCTTGGGACCGAAGGTCGTCGTCATCGGCGCAGGCGTGGTCGGCGCCGCGCTAGTGGACGAACTGTCCGCACGCGGCTGGACCGACATCACGATCATCGACCAGGGCGCGCTGCCGGCTGCCGGCGGTTCCTCCTCACACGCACCAGGGCTGGTCTTCCAGGTCAACTCCGCGAAGGTGATGACCAAATTCGCCGAGTACACCGTGCGGCGGCTCGGCGAGCTCGACCTGGACGGGCAGCCCTGCTTCCTACCCGTTGGCAGCATCGAGGTGGCCACCACCCCCGCGCGGCTGGCCGAACTGCACCGCCGTCACGGCTGGGCCACCTCCTGGGGGTTGGACGCGCAGATCCTCACCCCCGAGCAGACCGTTGCCCGGCACGAGCTGCTCGACCCGGCGGTGGTACTGGGCGGGCTGTACGTGCCAACCGACGGCCTGGCCAAGCCGATCCGGACCATCCAGGCACAACTGCGGTTGGCCCGATCCCGCGGCGTCGAGGTGCTCGACCGGCATGAGGTGACGGCCGTACGCACCGATGGCGGGAGGGTGACCGGCGTGGTCACCGACCGCGGTGAGCTGGCCGCCGACATCGTGGTCTGCTGTGCCGGCATCTGGGGCCCGAAGATCACCCGGATGGCCGGCGTGCGGCTCCCGCTCACCCCGCTGGCCCATCAGCTGGCCTGGTCGACCCCGCTACCCGAGCTCGCCGGCGCGACCGCCGAGGCGACCCGGCCGATCCTGCGCCACCAGGGCGCCGATCTCTACCTGCGCGAACGCGACGACCGGATCGGCGTCGGCTACTACGGCCACGACCCGATGCCGATCGAGGCCGCCGACATCGCCTCGATGGCGGACGCGCCGGTGATGCCGTCGGTCCTCGAGTTCACCCCCGACGACTATGCGCCCGGCTGGGCCGATGCCGCGGCGCTCATCCCGGCGCTGCGCACGGCCGGAGTGACCGAGGGCATGAACGGACTGTTCTCGTTCACCCCGGACAACATGCCGCTGCTCGGCGAGTCGGCCCAGGTGAAGGGATTCTGGGTGGCCGAGGCGGTATGGATCACCCACTCCGCCGGGGTTGCCCGGGCGGTGGCCGAGTGGCTGGTCGACGGCTACTGCAGCAGCTTCGACCTGCACGAATGCGACCTGAACCGGTTCGAGCCACACCAACTCTCGCCGGCCTATGTGCGGGCCAAGGACTGCCAGAACTACGTCGAGGTCTATGACGCCTTGCACCCGCTCGAGCCGATGCTCGACCCGCGGCCGATGCGTACCTCGCCGTTCTACCCGCGCCAGACCGGGCTGGGTGGCTACTTCCTGGAGGCCTTCGGCTGGGAGCGGCCGCACTGGTTCGAGGCCAACGCGAGCCTGCTCGACCGGTACCCCGTGAAACGCCCGAACGACTGGGCGGCGATGCACTGGTCGCCGATCGTCGGCGCGGAGGCTCGAGCCACTCGCGATGGCGTGGCGATGTTCGACATGACACCGCTTAAACGCCTCGAGGTCACTGGTCCGGGCGCCGCCTCGTTCCTGCAGTGGCTGACCACGGGCAACGTCGACACCGCGGTCGGGCGGGTGACCTATTGCCTGCTGCTCGACGCCGACGGCGGGATCCGCAGCGATGTTACGGTGGCCCGGCTCGGTCCGGCCCGCTTCCAGGTCGGCGTGAACGGCAACCTCGACCTGGATTGGCTCACCCGGCACCTGCCGGGCGACGGTTCGGTGGCTGTGCGCGACATCACCCCGGAAACCTGCTGCGTCGGGATATGGGGGCCCCGAGCCCGTGAGGTGGTACAGCCGCTCACCACCGACGACCTGTCCAACGAGGCGTTGCGCTACTTCCGCTGCACCTCTACCTACCTGGGCACGTCGCCGGTGACCGCACTGCGGCTGTCTTACGTGGGCGAGCTCGGCTACGAGCTCTACACGACCGCCGACTGCGGGCTGGCGCTGTGGGACGCGCTGTGGGCGGCCGGGCAGCCGTTCGGGATCATTGCGGCCGGCCGTGGCGCGTTCAACTCGCTGCGTCTGGAGAAGGGCTACCGGGCGTTCGGCGTCGACATGACCTACGAGCACGACCCCTACGAGGCCGGTCTCGGATTCGCGGTCAAGCTGGATAAGGAGGACTTCCTCGGCCGGGACGGGTTGGTCAAGCGTTCCGGTACGGCGCCGGTGCGGCTACTCAGCTGCCTCACCTTGAGTACGCCGGCCGAGGTGGTGCTCGGCAAGGAACCGGTGTACGACGGCGACACATGCGTCGGTCACGTTACTAGTGGCGCGTTCGGGTACACGATCGACCGGGCGATCGCCTACGCCTGGCTGCCGGCCGAACTGGCGGTGCCCGGTCAGCGGGTCCAGGTCGGCTACTTCGACCAGCGCTTCGACGCCGTGGTCAGCGCCGAGCCGCTCGTCGATCCGGGCATGTCTCGGCTGCGCGGGTGAGTCCGTGCTGAACACGCTCGCCGAGCCGAGCCGGCCCGACCGGCTGTGGCGATCGGTTGAGCCGCGGCGCCGTTACCAGGTGGTCATCGTCGGCGGCGGCGGACACGGTCTGGCCACCGCCTACTACCTCGCCCGCAACCACGGCATCACCGACGTGGCGCTGCTCGAGCGCGGCTGGCTGGCCGGCGGCAACATGGCTCGCAACACCACCATCATCCGCTCGAACTACCTGTGGGAGGCCAGCGCCGGGATCTACGAGCACTCGCTCAAGCTCTGGGAAGGGCTCGAGGAAACACTGGGCTACCCGATCCTGTTCTCCCAGCGCGGCGTGCTCAACCTGGCCCACTCCCCGCAAGAGGTTCGCGACAGCATGCGCCGGGTGCAGGCCAATCGGCTCGCCGGCGTCGACGCCCAATGGCTCGAACCGGCCGATGTGGCCGAGGTCTGCCCGATCGTGAACGTCTCACCGCAGGTGCGCTACCCGGTGCTTGGCGCCACGTTCCAGCCCCGGGCCGGGATCGCCAAGCACGACTACGTCGCGTGGGGGTTCGCCCGGGCGGCCAGCGATCTGGGCGTCGACATCGTCGAGAACTGCGAGGTAACCGGGTTCGACGTGCGCGCCGGTCGGGTCACCGGGGTACGGACCACCCGCGGCGACATCGCCGCCGAGACGGTCGCGCTCAGCGCCGCCGGGCACACCAGCGTGCTCGCCGACATGGTGGGGCTGCGCCTCCCGCTGCAGAGCCATCCGCTGCAGGCCCTGGTCTCGGAGTTGCTGCAACCGGTTCATCCGACCGTGGTGATGTCCAATGCGGTGCACGTCTACGTGAGCCAGGCGCACAAGGGGGAACTGGTGATGGGGGCCGGGATCGACGCGTACAACTCCTACAGCCAGCGCGGCGCGATCCACATCATCGAGCGGCAACTGGCCGCCGCGGTTGAGCTGTTCCCGGTCTTCGCCCGCGCGCACGTGCTCCGTACCTGGGCCGGCATCGTCGACGTGTCGCCGGACGCCTCCCCGATCGTCGGCCTGACCGGGATCGACGGGCTGCTGGTCAATTGCGGCTGGGGAACCGGGGGGTTCAAGGCCACCCCCGGAGTCGGCTGGTGCTACGCGCACACCATCGCGAACGGCGAGCCGCATCCGCTCAACGCACCGTTCACCCTGGACCGGTTCACCTCGGGCGCGCTGATCGACGAGCACGGCGCGGCCGCTGTGGCGCACTGATCGGAGGCGGCCGATGATGCTCATCACCTGCCCATGGTGCGGTCCGCGGATCGAGATCGAGTTCCACTACGGCGGCGAGGCCGGCGTTGCCTATCCCGAGAATCCGGCCGAGCTCAGCCACGAGGAGTGGGGCCGGTACCTGTTCGTCCGGGCGAATCCGAAGGGCGAGTTCTTCGAGCGCTGGTGCCACAGCGCAGGCTGTCGACGGTGGTTCGACCTCCGCCGGGACACCGTCACCCATGAGACAGGATCGATCGGTTGAGTCAGCCCTTCCGCCACGGGGACGGGGACCGGATCGACCGCACCCGGCCCCTGACGTTCCGATTCGGCGACCGGGTGCTGACCGGATTTGGCGGCGACACGCTCGCCTCGGCGCTGCTCGCCAACGGCGTGCACGAGGTCGGACGCAGCGTCGACCTCGGCCGGCCTCGGGGAATCGTCGCGGCCGGCGTCGAGGAGCCGAGCGCGCTGGTCCAGATCGAGGCACCCTTCCCCGAGCCGATGCTCACCGCGACCACGGTCGAGTTGTACGACGGCCTGGTCGCGCAGCCGCTGGCCGGCCGGGGCCTGCTGTCATCCGAGCCGGATCCGGCGCGCTACGACGCGGTGTGGGCGCACTGCGAGGTCCTCGTCGTTGGTGCTGGTCCTGCCGGGCTCGCTGCGGCCACCGACGCCGCCAGACCGGGTCAGCGGGTGATGCTAGTCGACGAGCGGCCCCCCGGCCCGGGCGAGGCCACGCCGGCCGGCGTGCGCCGGCTGAGCCGGACCACGGTCGTCGGCTACTACGACGACAACTTCCTGGTCGCCATCGAGCGGCGAACCGACCACCTTGGTCCCGCGGCGCCGCCCAACGCTGCCAGGCAGCGGGTCTGGCGGATCCGGGCCGGCCGGGTAGTGCTGGCCACCGGCGCGCACGAGCGATCCATCCCGTTCCCGGACAATGACCGGCCGGGCATCATGCTCGCCGGCGCCGCCCTCACCTACCTGCGCTGCTACGGCGTTCTGGTCGGTCGCCGGGCGCTCGTCTACACCACGAACGACAGCGCGTATCCGGTCGCCGACGCACTTCGCAGCGCCGGAGCGGAGGTGGTGGTCGCCGATACCCGGCTCGGCAGTCGAGGTGTCCCGCCCGCCGGCAACCCGCCCGCCGCCGACCTAACCGGTGCCCGGATCACTGAGGTGTTCGGCGAGCAGCGGGTGATCTGCGTACGCGTCGGCGATCGCCGGCTCGACGTGGACGTGGTGCTCGTGTCCGGTGGCTTCAACCCGGTCCTGCACCTGTACAGCCAGGCCGGCGGCCGGCTGCGCTACGACGAGGACCTGGGCGCGCTGCTCCCCGACGGCTGCCGGCAGCGGGTAGACGTGGTCGGCACCGCGGCCGGTGAAGGGCTGCCACGCTGCGGCCCGCCGCCGCTGCCGGAACCGTCCGCGGCCGACTCGCGAACCTTCGTGGACCTCGCCCGCGACGTAACGATCGCCGACGTACGCCGGGCCACCAGCGCCGGCCTGCGCTCGGTTGAGCACATCAAGCGCTACACCACCGCCGGGACCGCGCACGACCAGGGCAAGACCTCCGGACTGCTGACCAGCGCCGCAGTGGCCGCGGCACTGGGCTCCTCGGCCGCAGAGGTCGGGGTTACCACCGCGCGACCACCGTACGTCCCGGTGGCTTTCGCCACCCTCGCCGGCCGCGATCGCGGTGACCTGTTCGACCCGATCCGGATCACCCCGATGCACGGCTGGCATGTGGCACACGGCGCGACCTTCGAGAATGTCGGGCAGTGGAAGCGGGCTTGGTACTACCCCCGCGAGGGCGAGGACATGGCCGCCGCCGTGGCCCGCGAGTGCCGGGCCGCCCGCACCGGGGTGGCGATGATGGACGTGTCGACGCTCGGCAAGATCGATGTGCAGGGCCCGGACGCCGCGGAGTTCCTCGACCGGCTCTACACGAACCTGATGAGCACGCTGTCGGTCGGCACGGTGCGCTACGGGGTCATGTGCGGTGTCGACGGCATGGTCCTGGACGACGGCACGGCGGCGAGGCTCGGACCCGAGCGCTACTTGGTGACGACCACGACCGGCAACGCCGCCCTGGTACTCGACTGGATGGAGGAGTGGCTGCAGACCGAGTGGCCCCGGCTTCGGGTCTGGTGCACGTCGGTGACCGAACAGTGGGCCACCGTCGCCCTGGTCGGCCCGGCGGCCCGCGGGGTGCTGGCCCGGGTGGCGCCGGACCTGGCCGTGGATACGGCGAGCTTCCCATTCATGCGCTGGCGCGACACGACCGTTGCCGGGCTGCCGGCGCGGGTGTTCCGGATCAGCTTCTCCGGCGAGCTCGCCTACGAGATCAACGTCGCGAGCTGGAACGGCCACGCGCTATGGGAGGAACTGGTCGCGGCCGGCGCCGCAGACGGCATCGTCCCGTACGGGACCGAGGCGATGCACGTCCTGCGGGCGGAGAAGGGGTATCCGATCGTCGGGCAGGACACCGATGGCACCGTCACGCCGGACGACCTCGGGCTGGGCTGGGCGATCAGGAAATCGGACAAGGACTTCGTCGGGCGGCGATCACTGTCCCGGCCGGACACCGCCCGGCCCGATCGCAAGCAGCTCGTCGGCCTGCTGCCGGAGGATCCGGCGCGGCACCTGGTGGAGGGCGCCCACATCGTCGAGCGTGCGCCGCTCGGCCCGCCGCCGGTGCCCTACCTGGGGCACGTGACCTCGAGCTACTTCAGCGTGGCCCTGGATCGCACGTTCGCGCTTGCGCTGGTCGCGTCGGGCCGGCAGCGCATCGGTACCCGGCTGTTCGCGACGCTGGACGGCGAGCTGATCCCGGTCGAGGTCACCGGTCCCGTGCTGTACGACCCGAAAGGGGCCCGCCGTGACGGCTGACCGGCGCCGTAGCCCACTCGGCGGGTTCGCGACCGCGTTCGCCCGGCTGGACACGGGCAGCGGCGGGCGGCTGCGGATCGCCGAGCGGCCCTACCCGCGCCAGCTCGACGTGCGTGCCGAGCCCACCGCGCGGGCCGCTGCCGAGGCGGCGGTCGGGATGGCGCTGCCGTCGACACCCAACCGGATCAACCGGTCCGGAGACCGGACCGCCCTCTGGCTCGGCCCGGACGAGTGGCTCGTCGTCGGCGGCGGCGGGGACGTCCCCGCCGTGCCGGAGTCCGCCGGCTGGGGACTGGTAGACGTTTCGGCGCAGCGCACCGCCGTCGTCCTGAGCGGAACGGCGGTGGAGCTGCTCGCCTACGGGTGTGCGCTCGACCTGGATCGGATGGGCCCGGACTGGTGCGCTCAGACCACGCTCGCCAGGGCCGGGGTGATCCTCTGGGATTCCGCGACCGACGAGATCTGCGTTCTGGTACGGGCGTCCTTCGCGGCGTACCTGGCCGCCTGGCTGCTGGACGCCGCGACCGAATTGATCGGGTAGAAGCGCGCCTCTTCCGTCGATTACCGACGGTCCGTGCTTGTGACGACGGCGGATGAGCAGGTTTGACGTTGTCGCTGCCTCATGGGTACATTACTCAAGTAACTAACCAACTGACCGGGGAGCGCCGGTGCCGTCGCTGGACGAGGGGACGCCCCTGTTCGTGCAGATCGCCGAGCAGCTGGCCGACGACATCGTCGACGGCGTGCTGGCCGAGGACGCAAGGGCGCCGTCGACCAACGAGCTCGCGACGTTCTACCGCATCAACCCGGCGACCGCGGCCAAGGGAATCAACTTGCTGGTCGACGAGGCGGTGCTGGAGAAACGCCGCGGCATCGGAATGTTCGTCGCGTCCGGTGCGCGGGAGCGGCTACTTTCCCGCCGTCGCAAGCAGTTCGCCGAGCAGTACCTCGACCCCATGCTGGCCGAGGCCGACCGCCTGAGCATCGACACCGACACGCTGATATCCCTGATCCGGGGATCCGGCAGCCACAACGGAGGCAACAAACCATGACCCCGGCGATCTCAGCGACGGCGCTGGGCCGCCGCTACCGTGACCAGGTCGCGCTCGACAATGTCTCGCTCACCATCCAGGCGGGCACGGTAACCGGCCTGCTGGGCCGTAACGGTGCTGGCAAGACCACATTGATGCGCATCATCTCCGGGCAGGAGTTTCCCACCTCCGGCGCGATCCGGGTTTTCGGGCAGGCCCCGGCAGAGAACGACGCGGTGCTCCGCCGCATGGTGTTCGTCCGCGAGGAACAGCCCTACCCGGACTTCCGCGTGGGCCATGCGCTCCGGGTGGCCTCGTGGTTTTACCCGAACTGGGACGAGGAGCTAGCCCAGCAGCTTCTGGCCGATTTTGGCCTGCCGACGCAGCGGCGGATCAAGAAACTGTCACGGGGGATGCGCTCGGCGGTCGGGATCGTCATCGGGCTGGCGTCCCGCGCCGAGCTGACGCTGTTCGACGAGCCCTATGCCGGCCTGGACGCGGTGGCACGCCAGCTGTTCTACGACCGGCTGCTGGCGGATTTCGCCGAGCACCCGCGCACCATCGTCTTGTCCACGCACCTCATCGACGAGATCGCGGACCTGCTCGAGCACGTGGTGGTGCTCGACCACGGGCGGGTGGTGCTGGACGCGCCCGCCGACGAGGTCCGCGGCACCGCCATGACCGTCAGCGGCCCGACCATCGCCGTGGAGGAGTTCGTGGCGGGCCGCCCGGTCTGGCACCGGCAGCGGATCGCCTCCCGCGCCTCGGTCGTCGTGCCCGGCCCGCTGGACGCCGCCGCGCATGCCCGCGCACTGCACCTGAGCCTGGAACCCCTGTCACTGCAGCAGCTGCTGGTGCATGCCTCCGGCATCGCCGATGAGGAGAAGGTAAGCGCATGAAAACGCTGGTGAACGTGGCCCGCTACCACACGGTGGACCGCCTGATCTACTTCGGGCTGCCGTGGGCGATCATGGCGTTCAGTTTCCTGGTGAACCTGGCCATCTCCGCGCTGGCCCCGGTCGGCCCGAATGGCAACTACACCGGGGGCCTGGTGACCATCTATATCTTCCTGCTGCTCGCCGGTGCGCTAAGCATGACCAGGGAGCTGCCCTTCGGCCTGATGCTGGGCGTCAGCCGCCGGGCCTACTACCTCGGCACGGCCCTGCTGGTGGGAGTGCTGGGCGTGGTGTACGGCCTGGCGCTGACGGTGCTGCAGGCGATCGAGCGTGCCAGCGGCGGCTGGGGTGTGTCCCTGCACTTCTTCCGGGTGCCGTGGATCATGAACGGCCCGTGGTACCAGACCTGGGTGACGTCGTTCGTGCTGCTCGTGCTCTTCTTCCTGTACGGCATGTGGTACGGGCTGGTCTACCGGCGGTGGAGCCTGGTCGGGCTGGTGGCGTTCATCGCCGCCCAGGTGCTGGTGGCGCTCGCCGTCGTGGTCGTGGTGACGCTGACGCACAACTGGACCGCCTTCGGGCACTTCTTCACCACGCTGCAGGCACCGGCCCTGACCGGCGTGCTGGCCGCGCTTAGCATCGCGCTGGGGCTCGGCGGGTTCACCACCATGCGCCGGGTCACCATCTGAGGCACACCCGGCGCGACGGCCGGGCTAGCGTGGCGGCTCCTCGCTAGCCCGGCCGTTCGGTGCACGCCCGGTCCGTTCGGTGCAGGCCCGGTCGAGCCGGTCCAGTGTCGCGGCCATGCTCTCGATCCAGATCCTGCCGTTGTCCATGCCCTCGCGCTCGTCTTCCGGAGCGCGGGAGCAGTCGTAGATCTCGGTGACGATGGTCGCGTCCGGGCCGT
>DATFRM010000310.1:0-7303 GCA_035263265.1 Actinomycetes bacterium | reverse complement strand
CTCGATCCGGCCGATCGCGAACCCGAATCTCGCCGAGCTGGACAACCGATCGATCAACCGGCTGATCGACAGGTCGCTGACTGTTGCGCCCGGCCAATGGGCGTCGGTCGGCCGGCAGACCGACGACGCGGTGATGGATCAGGTCGTGTACGTGCCGATGCTGTACACGGCCAAGGCCTACTGGCGCAGTCCGCGCATGACCAACGTGTACATGACCGATTTCGTCGGTATCTACGACTGGGTCAATGTCGGCGTCAGCGACGAGGAGTAGTGTTCCTGGCCCGGTCAGCCCAAGGCCGAGTGCAGGAACTCCACCTGCAGCAGCATCAGGTTCTCCGCCACCACCTCCTGCGGGGTCATGTGGGTCACCCCGGATAGCGGAAGCATGGTGTGCGGCTTGCCAGCGGCGAGCAGCGCCGAGGACAGGCGTAGCGAGTGCGCCGCCACCACGTTGTCGTCGGCCAAGCCGTGGATGATCATCAATGGCCGGTCGAGGCGGGATGCGTCCGCGACAAGCGATGAGTGGTCGTAGGCCGGCCCGTCGGTGTCAGGGTGACCGAGGTAGCGCTCGGTGTAGTGGGTGTCGTACAAGCGCCACTCGGTGACCGGGGCACCGGCGACCGCGGCCCGGAACACGTCGGGCCGCCGCAGCACGGCCAGTGCGGACAGGTAGCCGCCGAACGACCAGCCCCTGATCGCCACCCGTTCGAGGTCGAAGTCCGGATAGTCGGCGGCCAGCGCCTGCAGCGCGTCCACCTGATCCTCGAGCACCGGATCGGCGAAGTTGCGAAACACCGCCCGGTCCCAGGCCGGGCCGCGCCCGGCGGTGCCACGGCCATCCACGATGACGACCGCGAATCCCTGATCGGCCAGCCATTGCGGCTCCAGATAGGCGTTGCGTGCGCTCAGCACCCGTTGCGCCTGGGGACCGCCGTACGGGTCCAGCAGCACCGGGAGCTTGCCGGAGCCGGGCGCCCAGCCGGTCGGGAGCAGGACCGCGGTGCGCAGCGCGCGCTCGCCGATGACGTGCAACCGCACCGACGGGGTGAGCACTGGGGTCTCGGCCAGCGAAGCGATCTCGGCCAGTTCGCTGCCGTCGGTGTCCAGCAGCCGAGTGCTCGGCCCGAACCGGTCCATGCTCATGCTGGTCAGCACGGTGAGCCCGGCCGCGCGGACCGCGGCGTGCACCCCGGGCTCTTCCGAGAGCCGGATCGCGGCCGGCTTGCCGGCGCCGCTGCTGTTACCGCCGGCGCCGACCGAGGGCAACGGCGCCAGGTAGACATCGACTCGGGTCGGATCCTCGGCCGAGGCGCGGATCAGCGCACCGTCCTCGTCGACGCTGGCCACCGCCCGTACCTGCAGGCCCTCGGTTACCGGAGTGCCGCCGACCATCAACCGGGTCTCGTCACCGGCGATCTCGTGGAGGACCAGTCGGCCGTCGGGGGTCCAGCACGGGACGCCCGGGATGAGGTCGAGCCAGCTCGGATCGGCGTCGGTTCGCTCCACCCGGGTCAGCCCGCTGCCCGGGTCGATGCTGAGCACCTGGGCCTGCCGCTGGTCCCTGGACTGCACCAGCAGCAGCGGCGGCCCGCCGGCCGACCAGTGCGCCGCGGCAAGGTACGGGAACGCGTCGGTGTCCCAGCGGATCTCGATCCGGGCCCCGTCGATGCCGATGAGCGCCGCGGTCACCGCGGCGTTCGCGGTCCCGGCCGCCGGGTACGCCGGTGCGGCCGGTGGCCGCTCCGGATGCTCCGGGTCGGCGATGTACCAGCGCTGTACCGGCGTGTTGTCCACCCGGGCCGCCAGTAGCTGTTCGCCGTCCGGAGACCACCAGTAGCCGCGGTCCCGGCCCATCTCCTCTCCGGCGACGAACTCGGCCAGGCCCCAGGTCACGTCCGGGCCGTCCGGCTCGGCCAGCGCGCGGTCACCGGAGCCATCGATCTCGATCAGTCGGAGGGTGCCGTCGTTGACATATGCGATCCGCGCGCCGGTCGGATCCAACCGCGGGTCGAGCACCGGGCCCTGCGCGGGCAGCTCAGCGGACTCGCCGGACCGCAGGTCGGTGCGGAACAGCCGGCTCGAGAGCGCGTACGCGGCCTGAGTGACCGCCTTGTCAGTGCTGTAGTCCACCAGGCCCGCGCCGCTCTGCCTGGCCCGCTCCCGCCGGGCCCGCTCGGCGGCGGACAGGTGCTCCGTGCCGCCATGCAGGAGAGCCGCCGGATCGGCGGCCAGCCGCTCCTGCGGATCTCTGCCGGCCGGAAGGTCCAGCACCCACAGGCAGTGGACCCGGTCGGTGCCGCCCTTCGAGCGCAGGAACACGACCCGGCTCCGGTCCGGCGCGATCGTGTAGGACCGCGGTGTGCCGAGCGTGAACCGCTGGGTGCGAGCCGACTGCCTGGGGAAGCTTTGTGCGTCACTCATGAAGTGCTATCCAACCAGGCGCGGGAGTGCCGGCTCCCACCGGCGACCGTCGTATGCTGCCCGACGTGATCGACGCAAGCCGGCGGATGCTGCTCGTCCACGCTCATCCGGACGACGAAACGATCAGCAACGGGGCGACGATGGCGTACTACGCCGCCGCGGGCGCCCACGTCACACTGGTCACCTGCACACTCGGCGAGGAGGGCGAGGTCCTGGTACCGGAGCTGGCGCACCTGGCCGCGGACCGGGACGATCGGCTCGGCCCGCAGCGCAAGTCCGAGCTGGCCGCGGCGATGCGCGTGCTCGGCATCACCGACTACCGGCTGCTCGGCGGCGCCGGGCGGTACCGGGACTCGGGGATGATGGGCCTGCCGTCCAACCAGCGACCCGATTGCTTCTGGATGGCCGACCTCGACGAGGCCGCAGCGCACCTGGTCGCGGTGATCAGGGAGGTCCGGCCGCAGGTGCTGGTGACATACGACGAGAACGGCGGGTACGGACACCCGGATCACATCCAGGCACACCGGGTGGCGATGCGCGCGACCGAGCAAGCCGGTCAGGCGGGCTATCGGCCCGAGCTGGGCGTGCCCTGGCAGATCGCGAAGGTGTACTGGACCGCGATGCCAGAGTCGGTGGTACGAGACGGGCTACGGCGGTTGCGAGCGGCGGGCGACACGACCAGCTTCGACGGGCTCGATCCGGACGGCGATCTCCCGTTCGCGACCCCGGACCGGCTGGTGACGACCGAGATCGATGCGGCCGCGTTCGTAGCCGCAAAGATGGCCGCGATGCGGGCGCACGCCACTCAGATCACCGTGGACGGCCCGTTCTTCGCGCTGTCGAACAATGCCGGTGCGCCGATCTGGGCGATCGAGTACTACCGGCTCGTGGCCGGCGATCAGGCCGGCGATCGGGCCGGCGATCGGGTCGGCGCGACCCGGCCGGACGGACGGGAGGCCGACCTGTTCGCCGGAGTCTGAGCGGGACGACCGCCCGGTTACGCTGGCCCGCGTGATCGGGCGAGCCACGACCGTGCTGGCCTACGCGAGCCTGGTCGTGGCCGGATTCGTGCTCGGGGTCGCCGGGAGCTTCCTGCAGGCGGTGACGATCCAGGTCGGCCCGGTCCCGGTGCCGATCGGACTGATCGGCGCGCTTGCGGCCACCGGATCGGTATTCTTCGCCGGTGCCTGGCTGGACCATCGCCCGATCGGCGTGCTGCTGCCGGCGCTGGCCTGGTTCCTTGGGGTGTTCCCGTTCACGGTCGAGCGGCCCGAGGGTGACCTGGTGCTCAGCGGCGACCTCCGCTCGTACGGTTACCTGGTGTTCGGCGCCGTGCTTGCGGTGCTGGCCGCGATGTATCCGGGCCGGCGTTCCCCCAGCGGCAGGACGCAATCGATCCGCGAGTCGCCGGGCGGCCAAGGTCACGAGACGGTTGGAACATAACGAGCGTCGGCGGCGTCCCATACCATGGCGGTCTTGGCTTTCGCGTTGGCGAGATCGCCATGTTGCTGTCCCACCGGAAGTTGATCGATGACGCAAGCCGATGTCTCAGCGGTCCCCGAGACCGCAGAGAGTGAACCTCCCGCACCGCCGGCGCCCAACCCACGCCGGCGGCTGACGCTGCTGCTACTCGGCGGCGGGTTGGGCGCATTGGTGCTTGCGTATTTGATCGCACTGATTGGCGCCGGCAACGGCGTGCCCAACGACACCCGGGTGCTGGGCATCGACATCGGCGGCATGTCCGCCAGCCAAGCCGAGCAGCGCTTGCGCGAGCAGGTGCCGGGCCGGCTAGCCGAGACGCTGACGGTCACCGCCGGCGACGACCAGTTCCAACTCGATCCGGCGGAGGTCGGGCTGAGCATCGACTATCGGGCGACGGTCGAGGCTGCCGGCCGGGTCGGCATCAATCCGTTCTCGCTGATCCGCGGGATGCTCGGCGAGCGCGAGCTCGACCCGGTGGTCGACGTCGACGAAACCGCGCTTGGGCCCGTCGTGCAGGCGATGGCGAAGGACACCGACGCCAAGCCGCGGGAGGGCTCGATCCGGTTCGACGATGGCGAGGCCATCGCGGTGGCGCCGCGCGACGGCGCGGCCATCGATCAGGCCGCCACCAAGACTCGGATCGAGAGCGCCTACGGCCGGGGCGCCGACAGTGTGGCCGCGGCGATCGCGGTGACCAGGCCCGCCATCGGCGAAGCCGAGGTCACCCGGGCGATGGAGGAGCTGGCGAAGCCCGCGATGTCGGCACCGGTTACGGTCTCGGTCGACGGGCACCCGGTTCAGGTGGGGCCGGTCACCCTGGCCAAGTACCTGTCGATGCATCCAAAGGGCAGCACGCTGCAGCTGGTCCTGGCGCCCAACTCGCTGTACCGGGCGCTGCACTCGCGACTGGCTCCGTACGAGGACCCGGCCAAGGACGCCACGTTCCGGATCGTCCGCAGCCGGCCACGGGTGGTTTCTGCGGTCTCCGGGCGAGAGGTCCAGCCCACCGAGCTCGCGGCCGCGATTACGTCGGCGCTGACCAAGACCGGCACCGACCGGGTGGCAGAGGTCGCGCTGCACACCGCCCAGCCCGACCTCACCACCACCGAGGCCCGCGCCCTGGGCGTGGTCGAGAAGGTGTCCAGCTGGACGACGAACTTCCCGTACGCCGCCTACCGCGCGCACAACATCGGCCAGGCCTCCCACTACCTCAATGGCACGCTGGTGCTGCCAGGCCACGAGTTCAGCCTCAACCAGACGATCGGTGAGCGCACCAAGGAGCGCGGGTTCGTCGCCGGCATCATCATCGGCGGCGAAGGCAACTTCGACAAAGACCTCGGAGGCGGGGTCTCGGCCGTCGCGACCACCACGTTCAATGCGGTGTTCTACGCCGGGCTGAAGGATGTGGAGCACCATCCGCACAGCTTCTGGATCACGCGCTACCCGAAGGGCACCGAAGCGACGGTGTTCTGGGGCTCGAAAGACCTGCGGTTCCTCAACGACTCCGGACACGGGGTATTCGTCACGGCGACCTCGACCAACACCTCGGTGACCGTCACGTTCTGGGGCACCGACGTGTGGGACATCTCCCGGATCGAGGGCGCGGAGTACAACGTCAAGCCGTACAAGACCGAGGAGAAGCGCGAGTGCGTGCCGCAGGACGGGATGCGCGGCTTCGATATCGACGTGTGGCGCGTCTTCAAGCAGAACGGCACCGAGATCAAGCGCGAGAAGTTCCACACCCACTACGTGCCGGCGACCGAGATCACCTGCAAGATCGAGATCCAGCCGTAGGACTAGCCGACCACCTGCTGGCCCTGCGGGGTGTCGACGACGGTCACGCCGAGCTTGGCCAGCTCCTCGCGAAGGTGGTCGGCGCTGGTCCAGTCCTTGGCGGCTCGGGCGGCCGTCCGCCGGTCGAGTAGGTCGGCGGCTCCGTCGGGCAGGCGGGTCGGCGAACCACCCTTGCCGACATCCCTGGCCAGGTCCAGGGCGAGGACATGGTCGGCCGCGGCGAACAATTCGAACTTCGCGCCTGGCTCGATCGCGCTGTCCTTCTCCACCTGCCGGAGCAGCCGGAGCACGCCGGCCGTGTCCAGGTCGTCCGCGAAGCGCTCGGCCAGCTCCGCGCGCAATGCCGCCGGCACCGGCCGGCTCGGCGCCTCGGCCCACCCCGCCACCGCGGCCCGCCAGCGGATCAGCGTGCGATCGGCGGCGCCGATGGTCGCCCAGGTCAGATTCAGCTGCGCCCGGTAGCGATGCTCGAGGAACGCCAGCCGCAGCGCGAGCGGATCGTGCCCGGCGCCGACGATGTCGTCGAGCAGGATGACGTTGCCGGTCGACTTAGCCATCTTGCGGCCCTCGAACAGCAGGTGCTCGCCGTGCACCCAATGCCGCGCCACCTCGCGGCCGGTAGCCGCGTCCGACTGGGCCCGCTCGTTCTCATGATGTGGGAAGCGCAGGTCGATACCGCCGATGTGCACGTCGACGGAGCGGTCCAGGTAGTGGAGGGACATCGCCGAGCACTCGATGTGCCAGCCGGGGAAGCCCGGCCCCCAGGGCGAGTCCCACACCATCTCGCGGCGGGCCGGATCGGCGGACTTCCAGAGCGCCCAGTCGGCATGAAACCGCTTGCCGGCGTCGATCTCGTGCTCGAACCGGTGGCCAGGCTTGAGCGAGTCCAACCGGTTGCCGGAGATCGCGCCGTAGTCCGGGAACGACCGTGCGTCGAAGAACACGGTGCCGGTGGTCCCCACGTACGCGTGCCCGGCGGCCATCAACACCTCGATCAGCTCGTGCATGAGGCCGATCGAGTCGGAGGCCCTCGGGTAGGCCATCGCCGGACGGATGCCCAACCGGTCGAGATCCCGGTGAAACCCGGACTCGTAGTGCCGGGCGATGTCCAGCGCGCTGCGGCCCTCCCGCCTGGCCTGGACGAGCACTTTGTCCTCGCCGGTCGGATCGATGTCTGAGTCTTGGACCATGTGACCGACGTCGGTGATGTTCTGGATAGCTTGTACCGACAGGCCCTCGGTAGCGGCGACTCGACCGACCAGGTCGCCGAGCAGGAACGTGCGCAGGTTTCCGACGTGCGCATCGCGGTACACGGTCGGGCCGCAGCAGTACATCGCCAGCAGGCGGGCCCGGCGCGGCTTGATGATCTCCACCGCGCGGGTGCGCGAGTCGTAGAGCCGCATGATGTCCAGCCTATTGCCGCGGACCGACAGGCCTGCGCGGTCGTCCGGCCGGTGGGCGTCGTTGGGGCGGCCAGCCGCGAACGCGGCAATCCGGCTTGGTGGTCGGCTCCGAATACCGCTGCAGACGCACTGCAGTCGCCGTGGAGGAGATCATGGCTCACAACGTCACTATCGCGACCCGGACCCCGAATCAGGTTCTGGGG
>DATFRM010000309.1:0-3327 GCA_035263265.1 Actinomycetes bacterium | reverse complement strand
ATGAACTCGTCCACTACGACGTTGGTCGGCTGCGTCACCTGCTCCCGCTTACGCACCATCTGTCCATGGTCGCATCAATAGGGTGGAGCGGTGGCGCTCGCGCGGCTAAAGAAGGTGTGCCTGGACGCGCTCGAGCCGGAGCGGCTTGGCCGGTTCTGGGCGGAATCGCTCAACCTGGACTGGCAGCCGTACCCGCACGGTGAGGGCGGTGTGTACGGCGCGGCGGAGCGGCCGGTGCTCTGGGTCAACCGGGTGCCCGAGGGCAAGACCGTGAAGCACCGGGTTCACCTCGACATCTATGCGGAGGATCTAGCTGCCCTCACCGCGCTCGGCGCGCGGATCCTTCGCCTGGAGGGAGACGGCGGTATCCGCTGGACCGTGCTCGCCGATCCGGAAGGCGGCGAGTTCTGCGCGTTCCGGCCGCCGGCCCAGCCGCGCATACCACTTGCGCATCGGCAGCGCTCGGTCGTCGTGGACAGCGCCGACCCAGTGGCGCAGGCCATCTAGTGGGGAGGCATCCTCGGCGTCTCGCCAAACCACCATGACGGATTCTCGAATCTGCGCGGCGTGCCCCGGATGCCGTTCGAGTCACTGGACTTCGTCGCGGTGCCGGAGCCGAAGGCGGCCAAGAACCGCATCCACTGGGATCTCGCGGTCGATGCTCCCGACCCGCTGCTCGAGGCCGGCGCGAGCGTGTTGCGTAGTCCTGGCGGCGACGTCCGCTGGCACGTGCTGGCCGATCCCGAGGGCAACGAGTTCTGCGCGTTCAGCGAGCCGGGCACCGCCTGACGCGCCCGCCTCGGATCCCATGTGCGGCGTTCGGTAGCGGTTTTATTCGGTCGCGGCACCGGACGCCGCCCGGCAGGCTGATGGCATGGACATCCGCCCACTCGACACCGGCGACCAGACCGCGGTCGACGGGTACTACGAGCTGACCCGGCTGGTATGGGCGACCGACATTCCTGACTTCCCGGTGCCGTGCCGGGACGGATTTGTCGCCGGCCTTCACCATCCGTGGGCAGGGGATACGGAAGAGCACCTCCTGGCCTGGATCGACGGCCGAGTCGTCGGTCGCGTGCAGATCGAGCTGCCCCAGCTGGACAACCTGGACAACGCCCGGGTCCTGGTCGCGGTCCGCCCCGATTACCGGCGTCGGGGGATCGGCACCGCGCTGCTCGACCGGGCGATCGAGGTCGCGTCGGCCCGTGGCCGGGTCCGGGTCGTCGCCGATACGGTCGGCACGCTGGACGGCGGGCCGCCGCGCGACCCGGCTGGGCGCGAATTCGCGCTTGCGGTTGGCGCCAAGGAAGCCGGCGCCGAGGTACGCCGCCGGCTCGACCTGGCGACCGTCGACCCCGTCGAGCACGCAGTCCTGCTGACCGAGGCGTTGCGGCATGCCGCCGGCTATCGGTTGATCTTCTGGCACGGGTCGGTGCCCGAGGAACACCTGTCTCGCGCGGCCTATCTGGACGGCCGGCTGCTCGAGGATGCGCCGATCGGTGAGCTGGACTGGGAGCCGGCCAAGATGGACGCTGGCCGGTTCCGCAGCATGGAGCAGGCGGTGATGGTGCGGCGGCGCCGTCCATACAACGCCGGTGCGGTACACGAGGCGACAGGCCGGCTGGCCGCGTTCACCGCGATCTCGATGGACGCGACCGTGCCCGATCACGCCTGGCAGAACATCACCATCGTCGACCCCGAGCACCGTGGGCATCGGCTCGGTCTGTTCGTCAAGCTGGCGAACCTGGCCCGGGCCCGTCGGGCGGAACCGGCGCTGAGCGTGCTCGATACCTGGAACTCCGAAGACAACCACCGCATGATCGCTATCAACGAAACGATCGGGTACCGGCCGGTCGACCGCTGGTCGAACTGGCAGCTGGCGATCTGAGTCGGATCGGTGGGCACCTAGAGCGGCTTGAGCTCGACCCGGAACGCCGCGTAGACGTGGCTGTCGATGTTCTCCACCGAATGCGGTCCCTCCGGGTCCAGCCAGCTGACCTTCGGCCCGGCCGCCGTGGAGGAGTCCTGGGCCGGTGAGGTGTACGTGAGGGTGCCGGCGGTGTAGTACCGGATGCGTGCCGGCTGGTGGACCAGCATGACACTCGGCCAGGCGTGGGTATGTTCCGGCTCCCGCTCGCCCGGGGCGATCGTCACCTCGAGCACCCTTGTGTGCTCGTCCTCGAACAGCACGCGGTGCGAGCTAGGGGCGGCCAGGACGGCATCCAGTGAATCGGGCCACGGCCACGGGCTTGGTTTCGTCCCAGCCGCCATTTCGAGTCGGGCCTCCCTGCCTTGGGGTCGTACACCACCGAAACCGTGTGGATCAGGTCAGAACCCCTGGCTCGCCACCTCGCGCATGGCGAAGAAGTCTCGGGTGACGGCAACCGCGCGATTGGCATCGAAACGCTTGCAGGTAAAGAGCACAGCGGATAGGAAGCGCGGTCGAGACCACACGTATAGCGAGATCCCCGAGTCGATCAGCGGGATGAAGGCGTCGTATCCTTCGTTCTCGTCGCGACCCAGACCACCAGGGGCGAAGATCGTCGGGGTTCCGTACGTCCGCAACTCGAGAGCTGTGGTCAGCGCGTCGAAGTAGCGTTCGATTGCGCCCCCATCGACGTCGATCGTGAAGTATCCCTCGATCAGCAGGCGTTGCCGAACGATATCGGGCGCCAGATCTTGCATGCCGTGATCGTAGCGCCGTAGCGGCGCCACGCCTGGGCGTAGCGGTGGGGCGGCGCGTCCCCGAGAGCCATGCCGACAGCGCATGCCTGCCATCGGAATTAGTCGTTGGTCGCATTGAACGGCACGGCATAGCGTTGCCGACATGATCGCCTTTCTTGGACTCGGGCGCATGGGTGCGCTGATGGCTGGCCGGCTGGTCGACTCCGGATTCGAGGTGACCGCGTGGAACCGCACACCGGGCGAACTGGTGCCGGGCGCGCGGATGGCCGACTCGGCCCGTTCGGCGGTGGCCGGCGCGGATGTGATCGTGACGATGCTGTCCGATGGAACTGCGGTATCCGACGTGCTGTTCGGTGCGCACGATGTCGCGGCCGCGATGCCGGACGGTTCGTTGCTGCTGGAGATGTCCACGATCGGGCCGGACTCGGTCACCGAGATCCGGTCCCGGCTGCCGGCCGCGGTCGCCATGGTGGACGCGCCGGTGCGGGGCAGCCTTCCGCAGGTCGAGGCCGGAACGTTGGACATCTACGCCGGCGGTTCGGAGCCGGACGTCGCGCGAGTCCGGCCGTCGCTGGAGGTGCTCGGCTCGGTGCGGCACGTGGATCCGCTCGGCGCGGGCGCGGCGCTCAAGCTGGCCGTGAT
>DATFRM010000308.1:0-2213 GCA_035263265.1 Actinomycetes bacterium | reverse complement strand
GCTCACGGCGTTGAGGGCATTCACCTCACCCGAGCCGTAGAAGCCGTTGCGCTCGCCGCCGGTGCACGTCGCCTGGAACTGCGGCAGCCCAGGTCTCGGGTCATAGACCCCGTCCGGGCACGGCTGCGAGACCGAGGTGTTCTCCAACGCGGCTGCCAGAGCACCCGGTGACATGGTGGGGTGCTGCGACAGGATCAGCGCCGCCACGCCCGCTGCGTGCCGGCTGGCCATCGACGTGCCCTGTAGGTAGCCCCACCCGTTGACCCGGGTGGTGGTGTTGATCGTGGTCGACAGGATCGCGTTGGCGATGGTGGAGACGGTGGGGTCTGGTTGCCTGGTGTCGCCACCGGGTGCGCTGACGTCCACGACCCCGTTCCCGTACGACGAGTAGTAGCTCTTGCGCTGGACGCGGCCGAGCGCGGCCACGGTCACCACTCCTGGGGCCTCGGCTGGCAGATCGAGGCAGGCGGCGTTGATCTCTCGGATCTCGACCGGCCCGCTGCCGTCGTCCGGGCTGATGGTGTCGAGGAACTTGTGCTGCAGGTCGACGTTGGCGTTACCGGCCGACGCGACATTGAGCACGCCCTTGCTCTGCGAGTACCGCAGCGCACGCTGTACGGCCTGCCAGATCGGACGCTGCCGCTCGTCGTTGCGGCAGTTGAACTGCCACGGGTCGATGAAGTAGCTGTTGTTGGTGATCTGAATGCCGTGCTCGGCGGCCCAGACGAAGCCGCAGACCGCGGCCTCGGGGTAGATGAAGCCGCCATCGTTGACCACCTTGACCGAGGCGACCTTCACCCCGGGCGCCACACCGCTCACGCCGACGCCATTGATCGCGGCCGCGATCGTGCCGGCCACGTGGGTGCCGTGGGTGGAATTGGTCGGGTTCCAGGCGGCTTCGCTGGTGTCGACCACGCCACCGAGGCAGGAAGCGCTCTTGCTCTTGTCAATCTGCGTCGCCAGATCGGGGTGCGTGCTTGAGATGCCGCTGTCGAGCACACCGACGACGACATTCGGGCTTCCGGTGGTTACCGCGTGCGCCTGGGCCAGGTCGATCTGCGGCATGTCCCATTGCAGACCCCACAGCGGCTCACCGGTCGGGTTGCCGGTCGCTTCCTGAGTGGTGGACTCCACCGTCCCGATGACCTCGTCGTCGTCGAGTGCGGTGCCGAGTCCGGCGGTGGACGCCACCGCCTGCACACCGCTACCGGCGACCGAGGTCTCGAATGCGGCGTTCGTCGACCGTGCGACGAGCACGCCGATCTGCTTGTAGTTCGCGACCACGGTGCCGCCCGCGGCGTCGACCCTGGCCTCCGCCTTGGCCGTCGAGCCCTCCGGTGTAAGGACCAGATAGGTGGTCTCCGGACCGGTGGCAACGGCCGGAGCTGCTAAGACCGCGCCGAGTGCGAGGCCGGCGCCCGCCGCGAGCGCCGCCGTAGACGCGAGTGCCTTGCGACGAATGGAACTCAACTCGAAACTCCCTGACGTAAGGAGGCGCCCCCGTGCCGGCCATAGGGACCGGTCCCCCGGAACATACGTGCGCCGATCACGTCCGAACAACCCCTGGCACCGAACAACCGCACGCCGTCAGGTCATACGATCCGGGGGTGAACGGGGCGTTCGAGGGTCTGCAGTTGCGTGGGACCTTCCGGCCGTACCAGGAGCTGGCGCTGGCCGCGTTCGAGCGCGACCGCGCGGCTGGACGGCGATCGACGCACATCGTGGCGCCACCAGGATCGGGCAAGACGGTGCTCGGGCTGGAGATCATTCGGCGGCTCGGACGTCCGGCACTGGTGCTCGCCCCGACGTCGACCATCCAGCAGCAGTGGTCGGACAAGTTGCGCCTGTTCACCGATCGTCCGGCCAGCTACACCGGCGCGGCCGGCCCGCTGTATCTGTTCACCTACCAGATGCTCTGCCAGACCGCCGATCCCGGCGGCGCGCTGCGCCACTCCGCTATCAAGCAGCTGGTGCACGAGCGAGCGGCCGCCACCGGCCGGACGATGACTGAGGTGCGCGCTGAGGTCCACGCGTTTCGTGGCCGCGCCAAAGCCAGGTTCGAGCGCGATGTCGCCAATACCGTCGCCGCGCTGAAACGCGAGATCGCGCGTGGTGAGCACCGCCGCGTTGACCTCGAGGCGCTGCTCAAACCTTCGGTCCGAGCTCGTGTCCAGCACCTGGTCGAGGCTGGGGTGGGCACGCTGGTCCTGGAC
>DATFRM010000307.1:0-2286 GCA_035263265.1 Actinomycetes bacterium | reverse complement strand
TGGCCGCGTGGGCCCTGCTGGGCGAGCGGCCGAGTGCCCGCTTCGTGTCCGTACTGCCGATCGTGCTCACCGGAGTGGTGCTGATCTCCGGCGTGTTCGAGTCCGACGCATACGGCGTCGACCCGGTGCGCGGGGTGATCTTCGGGCTCGGTACCTCGGTCGCCTATGCGATCGCGCTGTTGTTGCTGCGTGCCGGGACCGGGGAGAGCCGGCGCGGCTCGGCAGCGCTGCTGGACTTCACCTTGACCGCTGCGCTGGTATCGGCCGCGCTTGGACCGGTGTCCGGTGGCTTCGATCCGGTCCCGAGCTGGCCCGCACACGGTTGGTTGATCCTGCTCGCGCTCGTCGCCCAGGTGCTGGGCTGGCTACTGATCAGCTATGCGCTGCCTCGGCTGCGGGCCGCAATGACCGCGCTCCTGCTGCTGATCCAACCGGTCGGCGCGATGCTGCTGGCCGCGCTGGTACTGGCCGAGCAGCCCTCCGCACTGCAACTTGCCGGATGTGGTCTGGTGCTGGGCGGAGTACTCCTCGCTGCTCAGCGCCGCGCCGAGGCGCGCAAGGCTGGGGCCGAGGTAGTCGCGGCGACGCCAAACGAGGCCACCTCGACCGCGGGGGTTGTGGCGGTCCGGGCCGACTAGCCGGCCGGATGCTATGTGTTCAGGCTGGAAGCTCGCCCTCCAGCAGCGCGACGAGCTCGGAATCCAGATCGAGGTACTGGTGCTCGATGCCGGGCGGAACCGTTACGTACGTGCGGTTGAGGAAGACCCGCAGGTCCTCGGCCGGCGCCTCCAGTAATGCGTGCCCCTCGGGAGACGACAGCGAGACGCAGACCACTTCGGTGCCCTGGCTGCGGCTGGGCCAGACCCGCACGTCGCCGAATCCGGACGGCTGGCGCAACCCGTCGGCGAGCAACTCGCGAGCGAAGACCCACTCCACGGTCTCGTTCTCGCCGGTGTAGAACGTCGCGTGGACCGCGTGCGGATCCGAGGTGTCGTACCGCAGGACGGCCGGAATCGTGAGGGAGGAGTCTCCGGACACCAGCAAGCGCAGTCGAAGCTCACTGGTGACTGTGGCACGCGCTCGACTGCTCATATCCCCGCCGGGCCTCTCGCTCGAACCCGTTGGCGATGCCGCACGGCAATCGCCAGTTGTCGCAAGAGTGCCCGCCCGGGGTGCCCTCCCAAACACGCCCGTCCGATATGCGCCTTTGGTCACGGCAAGTTGGGGCACTGTTACCGTCCGGAGTGCCCAACATGCCGGTTAGAGGTCTCTCGGTTACTGTGCATCCATGACGCGTGTCCCGGACCACGACACGCCGGACCTACCCCCTCAAGTCAGCACGACCGAGCGGCCCAGATTCCGCCGATTGCGGGCGGCCAGGGAGCGTGCCCGCCAGCGGCGCGCACTGGATCTGACCTGGCGCGTGGTCGTTTTCATGGTCGGCACGGCAGTGATCGGGGCCGGGATCGCGGGTCTCGTCCTGCCCGCGTTGCCGGGCTGGGTATTGATCTTCATCGGACTCGGCGTGCTGGCCACCGAGTTCGCCTGGGCGGAGCGGCTCCTTGATCGAGTCAAGGATCGGGTAGGGGCTGCGACCGAGGCGGCGCTGGATCCGACCAAGCGCCGGCGCCTGATCGTGCTCCTGGTCGTCGCGGCGGCGCTGGTCGCGGCGTTCTCGACCTGGTACCTGGCGACGTACGGCGCGCATCTGCCGTCCTAGCAGTTCGGACCGGCTTCGAAGATCACAATCGCTGGCGCGACCGGTCCGCGTGATGCGCTAAAGTTGGTCCACGCCGGGGGCGATTAGCTCAGCGGGAGAGCGCTTCGTTCACACCGAAGAGGTCACTGGTTCGATCCCAGTATCGCCCACGCAGGTCAGAGCCCGTTCCACCACCGGAACCGGGCTCTTTTGCTCCCCGGGTGCAATCGAGCTAGGGGGCGAAGCGGGCGGTCCCCGAGTACGTAAAGCCCACCCCGAAAACGGCCCGGACCGTCACATTCGAATGCAGGCCCTCCAGACCCCCCGTCGCACTGTTCGTTGCACCGTGGAGCCCTAGAACGCCGGAGGGTAGGACGGCGCCCTCAAATTGGATAGTGAACGAGCCGGACCTGCCCGCGACCGAACACGTGCAGGTGAGCGTGCCGTCAACGACCTGCACCAGTCCCGAGGAATGCACGATGATCGTTTATTCCGTCTCCCACGTCCCGGTGAAGCTGCCCGCGATCGCTCCGGCATCGTGACCGGCGAGGAAGGTGTTGCCGCCAGCGACTCGGACCACCGTGGCG
>DATFRM010000306.1:0-7429 GCA_035263265.1 Actinomycetes bacterium | reverse complement strand
CGGACAGTCGTGCCGCCGTGGGTCGGCGGGGACCGGCCCGGATGGCCAGTCCGGGGTGGCGGACAAGCTGGAGACGAAGCCGTACCAGCCGGCCCGGCCGGCCAGGATCCGGGCCGCCGCACCGACCATGACCGGCACGTAGCCGGAGGTGTCGATCACCGCGTCCCAGTCCCCGTTGGCTAGTTGCTCGAGGTCGGCCGGCACTCCCCGGTCACCGTGTATTGCGGTCACCCCAGGCACGTCCGGGGCGGTCTTGCCGCGATTGAACGTGGTCACCTGATATCCGCGCTGCAAGGCCGCCTCGACTGTGTGCCGTCCGAGGAATGCCGTGCCGCCGATGACGAGTAGCTTCATGGGCACCAACCTGGCCCATGCCGGTCGGCCGGACCAGCGAGGTTCGCTCAGAGCGTGGGATGTTCGCCGACGGCGGAGCCGATGCGGGTGTCCGGGGTCTCCCGACGCTTCTACCGTCGGCGGTATGACCGACCTGGAAGCCCGATACGACCGGATCGCTGACTTCTACGAGTCCACGATCGGTGACCGGCTCACCGACGAGGGGACGGCGGCACTGCTCGAGCTGGTCGGTGGGGTCGGTGGAGAGCGGGTGCTCGACCTGGCCTGTGGGCATGGCCGGATAAGCCGGGAGTTGGCCCGCCGCGGCGGGCGGGTGGTCGGTGTCGACCTTTCGCAGGCGCTGCTCGAGAAGGCGCGGCTGGCCGGCTCGGCTCCGCCGGGCACTGTCGACTACCGTCTCGGGTCGGCCGCCGATCCCCAGCTGGAGCTGGGTCAGACCTTCGACACAGTCGTCTGCAACTACGGCCTGACCGACATCGACGACCTGGCCGGGACGCTCGCGAACGTCACTCGCCTGCTCAGGCCGGGCGGCCGATTCGTGTACTCGATGCTGCATCCGTGCTTCCCCGGCTGGGGTCCGGACGCGCCGAGTAGCTGGCCGGTCGACGGCGGCTACTACCGCGAGGGCTGGTGGCTCGGGACGAACCCGGGGTTCCGCGGAAAGGTCGGCGCCAACCACCGGATGCTGTCGACGTACCTGAACTTGCTCACTGAGCAGGGGCTGGTGCTGGACCGGGTGGTGGAGCCCAGGCCCGGACCGGATTGGGAGCAGCGACTGCCGGGCGGGACTCCGGTGCCGGTGTTCCTCGCCGTCCGGTGCATTCGGCGGTGATCGGCTAGCAGCCGGTGGTCAGCGCCTGGCAGCCGGCGGTGATGGGCCGCCGGGTCGGTGGTACTGGCTAGCGGCGTCGAAGCCGGCGGACGGCGGCAAGCAGCCCGACGACCGCGGCCGCCGCCGCCAGCGCTCGCGCAATCGTCGGTAGTGCGGCTCGACGGGTCGAGCCGCCAGCGGTGGCGAACGCGGGCTGGGTGTCGGTGTCCCCGACCGGCTGCAGCCGCACGGCGGCGACCACCTCGTCGTCCGGGGGCGTCGACGGCGCTGAGGCGGGGCCAGGAGTCGGCTCGGCGTCCGGAACCGAGGGCAGTGGTGCAGGCTCCGGCTGCTCCAGGCCCTCGGCCGCACCATCCGCCGCCACGCTCTGCACATTGCCCGCGAACTTGGCCAGCAGCCGATCCACCGCCCCCTCAACCGCGGCGCCACCGGCCTCGGTGACCGGACCGGTGAGCTCGAACTCGGTCGTGATCGCCACCACCGAACCGCTGCCATCCGCCGAGCCGACGGTGATCTCGACGTCGGCCTTGAGCGTGCCGGCCCCCCGGGTCTGGCTGCCCTCGAGCTGAGCGGCGAGCACGCCGGTGGACTCGTCCTTGGTGATCAGCTGCGCAGTGCCGCGATAGGTAGCCGATGTCGACCGCACCCGCAGCTTGAGGCTGCCGGAGCAGGATCGGGCGCCAATGCCGGTGATCTCGGCACCCGGCACCAAGCCGAGCGCCCGGTCGGCATCCGCGAGCAGTCGCCACACCACCGAGGCCGGAATCGGCAGCGTGAACTCGTAATGCGTACGCATCGTGCCTCCTCGTCACCGAACGCGCCCATTCTGGCGCACCGGACAAGCGACCGGAATGCGCTTAGAAGCGGCGCGCCGAGGCGCGCAACATCGCACGCGGGGTGAGGCGCGCGGCCGCGGTCAACACCCGGTACCGGGCGGTCGGCACCGAGACGACCCGGCCCCGGTAGAGGTCACGCAGCGCCTGCTCGGCGACCTGCGCCGGATCGAGCCAAAAGAAGCTCGGGATCGCACCGCGGCTGACTCCGGCCCGGCTCTGGAACTCGGTCCTGGTGAAGCCCGGTAGCAGCGCCATCACCCGGACGCCGGTGCCGCGCAGCTCCGCGGCCAGGCCTTGGCTGAACGAGGTGACCCACGCCTTGGCCGCGCCATACGTCCCGTACGGCACCTCGCCCGCGATCGAGGACACGTTGAGGACCGCCCCGTGACCGCGCTCGATCATCCCGGGCAGCGCGGCATGGGTAAGTCTGAGCACCGCTCTGACCAGAACGTTCAGCATCTGCTCCTGCTCGTCAACCGTGGTCCGGACGAACCGGCGGCCCAACGCGAAGCCGGCGTTGTTGACCAGCAGGTCAATCGGTTTCTCCGTGGCCCGGAGCCGTTCTTCCACCCGGCCGCAGGCGCCCTGATCGACAAGGTCGGCCGGCAGCACCTCGGTCGCGACCCCGTGCTCGGTGGCGGCAGCCTGCGCCACCGCGGCCAACCGCTGCTCGTCCCGGGCGACCAGGACCAGGTCGTGCTTGCGCGCCGCCAACGCGGCCGCGAACGCCGCGCCGATTCCTGAGCTGGCACCTGTGATCAAGGCCGTGCTCATGACTGCCCCCCGGCTACGGTGACGGTCAGGCTGTCCTTGCTCGGATCCAGGTCGACCAGCACCGTGTCGCCGTCGGTCACCCCGCCGGCCAGCAGGGCGCGGGCCAGGTTGTCGCCGATCGCGGACTGCACCAGGCGCCGCAGCGGCCTTGCCCCGTACGCCGGGTCGAAGCCGGTCAGCGCCAGCCACTCCCGGGCCGCCGGTGTCACGTCGAGGGTCAGCCGGCGGTCGCCGAGCCGGACCGCGAGCCGGTCGATCTGCAGCTCGACGATCCGGGTGAGCTCATCGGTGCCCAGCGGGTGGAACACCACGATGTCGTCGAGCCGGTTGAGGAACTCCGGCTTGAACGTGGCCCGGACCGCCTCCAGCACCCGGTCCCGCTTGGCCGCCTCGTCGAAGCTCGGGTCGACCAGGAAGTGCGATCCGAGGTTGGACGTCAGGATCAAGATCGTGTTCCGGAAGTCCACCGTGCGGCCATGCCCGTCGGTCAACCGGCCATCGTCGAGCACCTGCAGCAGGATGTCGAAGACCTCGGGATGGGCCTTCTCGACCTCGTCGAGGAGCACGACGCTGTACGGGCGGCGGCGCACCGCCTCGGTCAGCTGGCCGCCCTCGTCGTAGCCGACGTAGCCGGGCGGCGCCCCGATCAACCGGGCGACGCTGTGCTTCTCCGTGTACTCGCTCATGTCGACCCGGACGATCGCCCGTTCGTCATCGAACAGGAAGTCGGCCAGCGCCTTGGCCAGCTCGGTCTTGCCCACACCGGTCGGGCCGAGGAACAGGAACGAGCCGGTCGGCCGATCCGGATCGGCGATGCCGGCCCGCGCCCGGCGGACCGCGTCGGACACCGCACGGACGGCGTCGGACTGCCCGATCAGCCGACGCTCCAGTCCGGCCTCCATCCGCAGCAGCTTTCCGGTCTCGCCCTCCAGCAGGCGTCCGGCCGGGATCCCGGTCCACGACCCGACCACCTCGGCCACCTCGTCCGGGCCGACCTCCTCCTTGACCATCGCCGGGCGGCCGGTGTTGGCCACCTCGGACGCATCGGCCAGCTCATGCTCGGCCGCCGGGATCTCCGCGTACAGCAGCCGGGACGCTTCCTCCCACTCGCCGTCCCGCTCGGCCCGCTCGGCCTGGCCACGCAACTGGTCAAGGCGCTTCTTCAGCTCACCGACCCGGTTCAGCGAACCCTTCTCCTGCTCCCAGCGTGCGGTCAGCGCGGCCAGCTGCTCCTGCCGGTCGGCAAGGTCCTTGCGCAGCCGGCGTAGCCGCTCCACCGACGCCTCGTCGGATTCCTTGGCCAGCGCCAGCTCCTCCATCCGGAGCCGGTCCACCGATCGCTGCAACTCGTCGATCTCGACCGGACGGGAATCGATCTCCATCCGGAGCCGGGATGCGGACTCGTCCACCAGGTCGATCGCCTTGTCCGGCAGGAACCGTCCGCTGATGTAGCGGTCGGACAGCGTGGCGGCGGCGACCAGGGCGGCATCGGAGATCTGCACCTGGTGGTGCGCCTCGTACCGGCCCTTCAGACCTCGCAGGATCCCGATCGTGTCCTCGACCGAGGGCTCGCCAATCAGCACCGGTTGGAACCGCCGCTCCAGCGCCGGGTCCTTCTCGACGTGCTCGCGGTACTCGTCCAGCGTGGTGGCGCCTACCATCCGCAGCTCACCACGGGCCAGCATGGGCTTGAGCATGTTGCCGGCGTCCATCGCACTCTCGCCGGTCGCCCCGGCCCCGACCACGGTGTGCAGCTCGTCGATGAACGTGATGATCTGGCCGTCCGACGACTTGATCTCGTTCAGGACGGCCTTGAGCCGCTCCTCGAACTCGCCGCGGTACTTCGCACCGGCGATCATCGCGCCCAGGTCCAGCGCCACCAGTCGCTTGCCGCGCAGCGACTCCGGCACATCACCGGCGACGATCCGGGCGGCCAAGCCCTCGACCACCGCGGTCTTGCCGACCCCCGGCTCCCCGATCAGCACCGGGTTGTTCTTGGTCCGCCGGGACAGCACCTGCACCACTCGCCGGATCTCGGCGTCCCGGCCGATAACCGGGTCGAGCTTGCCCTCGCGCGCTTCGACCGTAATGTCGCGGCCGTACTTCTCCAGCGCCTGGTAGGTCCCCTCCGGATCCGGTGAGGTTACCCGGGCCGAGCCGCGGACCTGCGGGAGCGCGGCCCGCAGTGGGGCCGGAGTCGCGCCGCTCGCCCGCAGCAGTTCGGCGACCTCGCCCGCCGCCTCGGCCAGGCCGATCACCAGGTGCTCGGTCGAGACGTACTCGTCCTCGAGGTCCTTCGCGGCCGCGCCGGCCGCGTTCAACGTGCCGAGCAGCGTGCGCGACACCGCCGGCGCCGAGACCGTGGCCCCGGTCGCGGTGGGCAGCCGGCCGGCCAGCTTGTCCACGGCCGCGCTCAGCGCGACCCGATCGGCACCGGCCGCATCCAGCAGCGGAACGGCCGTGCTGTCCGGCTGGGCCAGCAGCGCCAGCAGCAGGTGGACCGGCTCGACGTGCGGGTTGCCGGCCGCACCGGCGCGCTCCACCGCGCCGGACAGCGCCTGCTGACTCTTCGTGGTCAGCCGGGAGGTATCCATCGCTGCCCTACCTTCCGGCCTGACCCTCGATCTGGCGGGTGGGCCTGGTCAGCGACCCGAGCATCTGCGCGGTTGCGGCCAGCGTGTGCGCGAGTTCGGCCTCGAGCGCCTCGGCGCGCCGCCGGAGCGCGTGCACCTCGTTCTCCAGTTCCATGATTCGCTTGATTCCGGCCAGGTTGATGCTCTCCATCTGGGACAGCCGCTGGACCTCGCGCAGCAGCACGATGTCCCGAGCCGAGTAGCGCCGCCCGCCACCCGGGCTCCGGTCGGGTGACACCAGGCCGAGCCGGTCGTACTGCCGAAGCGTCTGCGGGTGCAGCCCGGAAAGCTGAGCCGCGACCGAGATCAGGTACACCGGGCTGTCGTCCGTCAGCTGAAACATCTCTCGCATCGTCTACTCTCCCCGGGCCCGTTCCATCAGGTCCTTGCGCGGGTCGTCCCCCTCGGTGGCGGTCCGGAACCTCTCCAGCGCCTCCTTGGCGGTGCCGTCGACGGTCTGCGGAACCGCCACCTCGGCGGTCGCGAGCAGGTCGCCCTTCGTCCCGTCCGAGCGGGTCACGCCACGACCGCGGATCCGGAACGTGCGGCCGCTGGACGTGCCCGGCGGAATCCGCAGCGTCACCGGCGCCCCGCCGAGCGTCGGCACCTTGATGTCCGCGCCGAGCGCGGCCTCGGGGAACGTGACCGGCACGGTGATGGTGAGGTTGTCGCCCTTGCGCCCGAAGACCGGGTGCCGGCCGACGTGCACGACCACGTACAGATCGCCGTTCGGCCCACCGTTCTCACCCGAGGCACCCTTGCCCTTGAGCCGGATCCGCTGCCCGTCTCGAACGCCGGCCGGGATCCGTACCCGCATCGTGCGCGAGCTCGGCGCCCGGCCCGAGCCGTGGCAGGTCGGGCACGGGTCGTCTACGACCAGGCCGCGGCCGCGGCAGGCCCGGCACGGTTCGAGGAACGCAAACCCGCCGCCCGGATTGGCGGCAACCTGGCCGGCACCCATGCACTCCGGGCAGACCCGGGGTGTCGAGCCGGCCTTCGCGCCGGTGCCTGCGCAGGTCTGGCAGGGCGCGTCGCTGGTCATCCGCAACTGCACCGTCGTCCCGTCGACCGACTCGCTGAAGCCGATCCGCACCTCGGACTCGATGTCCGCGCCGCGCCGGCCGCGCTGTGCCGGGCGGGTGCCACCGGTCCTGGTCCGACCGCCGAAGATGCCGCCGAACAGATCACCGATCCCGCCACCGCCACGCCGGGCCTCGCCGAACAGGTCACCGAGGTCGAACGGTGCGCTGCCGGAGCCTGGCCGTCCCGGTGCGCCATACCGGAAGCCACCGGCGCCGAACAGCGCCCTGGCCTCGTCGTACTCCCGCCGCCGGTTGTCGTCGGAGAGCACGTGGTAGGCCTCGGAGATCTCCTTGAACTTCTCCTCGGCCGAGTTGTCGCCCTTGTTCGCGTCCGGGTGGTGCTTACGCGCGAGCTTGCGGTAGGCCTTCTTGATGTCGGCGGCGGAGGCATCCTTCGCGACGCCGAGCACCTTGTAGTAGTCCTTTTCCAGATAGTCCCTGGTGCTCATCGGCGCTACCTACTGCTCGTCCTCGTCCTCGTCGGCGGGTGCTGGGTCGGCGTCGGCGGAGCCCGGGGCCGAGTCGGGCCTGGTTGCCGACCTGGGCGTTGGTGCCGACTTCCCGGCAGGGGGAGCCTTGGACTCGGGTGCCGACTTGGAGTCGGGTGCCGACTTGGACTCCGGACCTGACTTGGACCCCGGTGTCGCCTTGCCCTGGGGGGCGGCCTTGGGCTTCGTCGGCGAAGCCGACCCGCCGGCCGGTTCCGTGGTCCGGCCGCCGGACGGGTCGTACGGCTCCGGCTCGGTCACCGCAACCCGGGCCGGCCGGACGATCCGGTCCTTGATCCGGTAGCCCGGCTGCAGGATCGCGCTACAGGTCGGCTCGTCGACGCCGTCGTCGTACGAGTGCAGGAACGCCTCGTGCTTGACCGGGTCGAACCGTTCGCCCACCTCGCCGAACTTCTCCAGCCCGAGCTTC
>DATFRM010000305.1:0-6737 GCA_035263265.1 Actinomycetes bacterium | reverse complement strand
GCTCCGCCACCCGTACGCGGACCGGGACGGCCCGGCATCATGCCGGGACTTGGCCTCGGGCCACCGGGCCTGGGCGCTCCAGGGACTCCGGTGCCGCGACCCGCCGGACGCTCGGCGCCGGGAGCGCCAGGGGCGCCGGCGGGAGGGCCGCCCTGCCGGGGCCCACCAGGGCGCGGCACTGAGCGGGACATGCCGGTACTGCTGGACGCGAACGGGTTGTTGCCAGGCCGCGGTCCAGCCGGGCGCGGAATCCCCGGGCTGGGTTTGGGTACCCCGGGGCGCGCCGGGGCGGGAGCGCCACCGGGTCGCTCCGCGCGAGCGGCAATCTCGCCCGCACCGTCGGCTCCCGGGGCGACCGGAGCCGGAGCGGGCGGTTGAGCCGCCTCCGCGGGCACTGGGGTGACCACGCCACCATCGCCATCGAACCCGGCAACCGGCGCCGGGACAGCCTTGACCGCGGTCTTCTTTGCGGCGGTCTTGGCCGGCTTGGGGGCGGCTTCGGCAACCGGAGCGGCGTCAGCAGGGAATGCTTCCCGCAGCTTCCTGACTACCGGTGCCTCAACCGTTGACGAAGGTGACCTGACGAATTCACCAAGCTCCTGGAGCTTGGCCATGACGACCTTGCTCTCAATGCCAAGTTCCTTGGCGAGCTCATATACCCGGACCTTTGCCACTGCTCTCCCTCATCGGTCCGGGAATGAGGAAACCCGAACCGCTAGTACGTGATGTTCATCGCTGGGTGCTCATCGAGCGCTCATCGTTCAAGAACCGTCCTGTCGGTCGGACTGGCCAACCCGCTCCTCGACGTACCGCCGCAGCGCGGTGATGTCGAGCGCCCCCGGGACCCGAAGAGCCCGCGGAAACGCCCGACGACGCTGAGCGAGGTCAAGGCATTGCAGGTCGAGGTGCACATGCGCGCCTCGGCCCGGCAACCGGCCGGCGTGATCGGGGACGCACGCGCCCTCGGCCACAACCACCCGTAGCAGGTCAGACTTGTTCGCGCGCTCCCGGCAACCCACACATGTGCGCACCGGACTCGCGCGAGCGGTCATGTGACAGTCTACCCCTACCAGCAGGCCCGAGGTCGATCAGGCTGGCCGAGCAATCAGACCGGACGGTCAGGGCGACGCGGCCGCGGTGCTCTGATCCGGACCCGCGCCCACCTGGCCACTCGCCGGGCTACTGCCCTCCCGATCCGCGCTCGGTTCGGTGTCCGGCCTGATGTCGATCCGCCACCCGGTCAGCCGGGCGGCCAGCCGGGCATTCTGACCCTCCTTGCCGATGGCCAGCGACAGCTGGAAGTCGGGCACTGTCACTCGCGCCGACCGCGCCTCGGCGTCGACGATCTCGACCTGCTTCACGTGGGCGGGCGAGAGTGCATGCGCAACGAACTGGGCCGGATCGTCGGACCAGTCGACGATGTCGATCTTTTCGCCGTGCAACTCGGTCATCACGTTGCGCACCCGGGAGCCCATCGGACCGATGCACGCACCCTTGGCGTTGATGCCTGGCTGATGGGTCCGTACCGCGATCTTCGTACGGTGGCCGGCCTCCCGGGCGATCGCGGCGATCTCGACCGATCCGTCCGCGATCTCCGGTACCTCCAGCGCGAACAGTTTCTTGACCAGGTTTGGATGGGTACGGGACAGCGTGATCTGGGGCCCACGCAGGCCCTTGCGCACCGAGACGACGTAGCACTTGATCCGGATGCCGTGCTGATACCGCTCTCCGGGCACCTGCTCCTGTGCGGGCAGCACACCCTCGAGCCGGCCGAGGTCGACCAGGATGTTCCGCGGATCGCGACCCTGCTGGACGATCCCGGAGACGATGTCCCCCTCGCGTCCGGCGTACTCCCCATAGGTCTGCTCGTCCTCCGCATCGCGCAGTCGCTGCAAGATCACCTGCTTGGCCGTGGAGGCGGCAATCCGGCCGAAGTCGGCCGGAGTGTCCTCGTACTCGCGCAGCACCGCACCGTCTTCGTCGACCTCCTGGGCCCACACCGTGACGTGTCCCGACCTGCGGTCGAGCTCGACCCGGGCCCGGAGCTGGGCGTTGTCGGTCTTGTAGTAGGCGATCAGCAACGCAGATTCGATTGCTTCGATCAGCAGATCGAACGAGATCTCCTTTTCCCGCTCCAGGCTGCGCAGGACGGCAAGGTCGATATCCACTCCTAGCCCTCCTCGTCCGCGTCGGCCAGCCCAGCCTCGGGGCGGCTGAATTCCACCTGTACCCGACCGGCAGCGATCTCGGCAAAGGCGATCCGGCGCACCGCACCCGATTCGCCCAGCGTGATCGCGAGCTCATCCGCGGTCAGCACCCGGCCGGTCCGCGCCTCGCCGCCGACCAGGCTGACCCGTACCAGCCGTCCGATCGCGCGGCGCCAGTGCCTTGGTAGGGTCAGCGGCCGATCGACTCCGGGTGAGCTGACCTCGAGCACGTAGGGCGTGTTGCCGAGTAGATCGCTTCGATCGAGCGCGCTTGACACCGCTTGGCTGATCTCGGCCACGGTGTCGAGATCGATGCCACCATCCCGATCCACGTATACCCGGATCACCCGCCGGCGCCCGGCGGAGGCGAGCTCAACGCCCTCGAGGTCGAGCCCGGCGGTCGAGACCACCGGGGCCAGCATCAGCTCGAGGTCGTCGCGAATGGTATGTCCACCCATCCGGCGCCTCCCTCGGCGTGCGTCAACATATGGTGGCGCGAATGGTGACCCCGCGTCACGCAGGTCAAGAGCCTATCCGGTTGGACATCGGGCTCCGGCCTGCTGTGACTTCCCGGCCCTTGGCCCGTCAGCGGGTATACCTACCGCCCCGAGCATGAACAGTAGGAGGACCGCGGTCCATGTCGAGTTCTGGACCCACCCGCCGGCTCGTGCTGGCCGCCGGCGCGAGCGGCGTCGCGGCCGCGATGGCATCCGTGACCGGATGCTCTCGCACGACCGCGCCGCTCGAAGCCTCCGACGCGATCTCCCGAAGCCGCGGCGCCAGATCGGCGGATCCGGACCGCGCGATCCGGCGGACGGTTGCGATCGGCACCATGGTGCTGATCGCGCGGTACCACGAGACGGCCGCCCGCCACCCCGCGCTGCGCAGCCAGCTGGCTCGGCCGATTGCCGATCATCGTGCGCATCTGTCCGCGCTTACCGGGGTCACGTCTCGTTCGCGACGGGACAGCGGCCCGGGCAGATCGAGCAACTGGTCAGCGCCGTCGGGGATCAGGGTTCCGGCTGGCCGCGGTGCCGCGGTAGCTGCGCTCGCCGCCGCTGAGTCGAACGCGGCCGGCTACCGGTCCGAGCTGGTGGGCACGGTCTCCTCGGCGAGTTTCGCCGCGCTGCTGGCCGCGATCGCGGCCAGCCAGGCCACACACGGCGCCCTCCTCCGGTCCGCCGGGCACGAGCTCACGGTCGAGCCGGCCCCGGCCGGACGGCTGCCGGACGTTCCGCTCGACTCATCGGCGGTCGACGCGCTGCAGGACGCGCTCGCCGCCGAGCACGCGGCCGTCTTCGGTTACGGAGCGCTCGGCGCCTTGCTATCCGGCGCCGCGCTGGCTCGCGCGCACGAGGCGCACGATGCGCACCGCCGTCGCCGAGACCGGCTCGACCAGTTCATCCGGCGGGTCGGTGCGCAGCCGCGGCCCGCGGCCGCGGCCTACCGGCTGCCGTTCGCCGTCTCCAGCGCCGACCGGGCCCGGCGACTCGCGGCCGGCATCGAAGACGGCGTTGCCGATGCCTATGGCTGGCTGGTCACGGTCGCCGGTCGCGGCAGCTCGCTGCGCACCGACGCGGCCGGGTGGCTGACCGAGGCCGCGCTGCGAGCGGCCGGGTGGCGGCGGGCCAGCCGGGCGCTACCCGGGCTACCGGACGGGCGCTAACCCATCCACGCCCAGACAGGTGCTAACCAGGCCGCGCCCAGCCTTGACCAACGATCGATCGTTGGTCAGCGCGCGACAAAGTCGGACAGTGCTGTGACCTTAGGGTTCGCTCGACCGCACGAAACCCGACCTAAGACCAGCCGTCCAGGACAGTCAGCAGGTCGGAGAGTCGCTCGATCACCGCATCGGGCTCGCCGTCGGTATGGCCGCGCTGCTCGGTTGGAATCCGGCTGTGTGGGATCCAGATCGCACGCATCCCGACCGACTTGGCGCCGTAGATATCGTCGAACAGCCGGTCACCAACGAAGACGACGGAGGCCGGGTCGGTCACGCCGACCGCCGCCATCGCGGCCGTGAACGCCTCCGCATGCGGCTTCACCCATGGGATCTCGCTGGTGTAGACGGCCCCATCGATCAGCGTGAGCAAACCGTCGCGGGCAAAGATCCGCTCGTGCCAGGCTCGCGGGAATCCGGTGTTCGACAGGATGCCGACCTTGATTCCGCGCTCGCGTAGCCCGGTCAGGACCGCGAGCGCGTCTGGGTCGGCGTACGTGTGCGGCTCGTAGCCGAGGTACCAAGCATCGAGTGCCGCCTCGGACGGCTCGTGCCCGGCGGCGCGGATCGATGCGTGGATCGTGCCGCTACGGTGCTCGGTCCGGGCCAGCGCCCAGGCGGCCTCCTCGGCCGTGTACAGCGCCAGCGCCACTCGCTCGAGCTCGGCCGTATCGGCCGGATCGGAAACGAGCGCGGCCGCTACTCGGCGAAAGATCTCAACACCGTCGATGTCGTGCCATGGGGTCAGGGTGCCGCCCCAGTCGAAGATGACCGCTGTAACGGCAGAGGGTGGGCCCACGTGGGCCCACCCTACAACCCCCGTACCGCCCCGCTCAGGGTCGCTCGTCGACGCTGTCCACAACCCCTCGGGCGAGGATCGCCTCGGCATTACCACTGCCGGGCTGGAGGTTGCCTCGGAACCGGTCCGGTACCGAAGTCGGGTTGACGACGGGCTTGACGACGGTCGTCTCGAGACCGAGCACCTCGCAGCTGCTGCTGTCCAGGATCAATGTGAGCCGCGAGAAGCCCGAGTCGGATACGATCCCGACGCCGTGCCGACCGGCGATATCCACCGTGTCCGGCACGAGGCTGAGATCCGGCAGCTGTCCGAGCGCCTCGCAGGCGGCCGCACGCTGCTGCGGAGACAAGACCGGGTGGAAGAGCAGGCCAATTATCCCGCCGAGATCCGAGCCCGGATTATCGCCCGGAGGTACGTTCCGGAGAAACTCCACCACATCGGCCGCGGTGGTGGGCGCGGTCGCCGCAAGGGCTTCGGGCAGCCACCGGGAGGAGGGATCCGTGGGGTCGTCTCTGAACCACAGGGGCAGGCGCAGCGTCCTCTCCTCCACGACTTGCCCGTTCTGCCTCACGACGGTCTGGCTGCCATTCCAGACGATGTCGAGAACGTCTCCGAACTCATACTCGAAGTGAATGCGGCCCAACCCACCCGGGCGTTCGTTTCCTACCCGGTACCAATACTCGGCGGTCATATTGTCTTCGTCCGCGCCAACGTCCGGCTGGATTACCCGATACACCTCCTTGAAGTACCAGAATTGACCCTTCGTCGCATGGACGGCCGGAGCGGTCCGGGCACCGGCTGCTGCCTCTGCCAGCGCAACCCGCACAGCATCCGATTCAGTCGGCGCAGCCGATCTGTCGGCTGGACCCCCGGCCCGCTCGTAGGTGCTTACGATCGCACCGACACCCAGCACGATCACGATGGTGGCGGCGGCGGCCGTCTGCCAGCCGGCTCGCAGCCTGGGCGGGAGCCAGCGAACGCGTGAGGCTGCCCGGTCCAGCAGCCGGGATCGGGCGCGCCTCAGCGCATCCTGGCTCGGCGGCGGTGTGTCGCTGCGCATGGTGCGCAGGAGGTCGAGATCGTTCACTGTTGGGACTCCTGTTCTGGATCAAGCGGGTTGGTGTTGCCAAGCGCCGCGCGCACCGTGGTCCGGGCCCGGTGCAGCCGGGACTTGACCGTCCCGATCGGGACGTCAAGCGCCGTCGCGACCTCCTCGTAGCTGAGGTCGGCCCAGGCAACGAGCAGCAGCGTGTGCCGATCGCCGGTGGACAGTTGCGCCAGCGCCGTCGCCAACTGCTGACCGGCGGCGGCCGCGCTCACCGAGTTCGCGACCCGGTCCGCGTCCGGTTCGACGACTGGGTCGAGCCCGGTCCGCGCCAGGGCCCGGTACATCCGCACCTCGGACCGCCGGTGTCGGCTGATCAAGTTGGTGGCGATCCCGTACAGCCATGGCCGCGCGCTGGCCTGGCTGGTGTCGTAGCGGCTCCGGTGCCGGAACGCGATCAGGAACGCGTCGGCGACGATGTCGTCGGCCGCCGCCGGGCCGAGCCGCCGAGCCGCGTACCGGTGGATCTGGCCGGCGTACCGGTCGAAAATGACCGCGAACCGTTCCGGATGCCGCAGCGATAACTCGATCTCGGCAGCGTCGGACAACCCCAGCCCCGCCGCTACCGTGTCCATCGGATCTTCCACATCGGGAAGTCCTCTCTGCCGGCGGTGGTCCCCCCGTTCTTGCCCGCACCACCGGTTTGAGTTCACGCCACGGCCAGCGGTTCCGGGAAACCTCCGGAGGCGCCCAGAACCTGGGCAGCTAGCGGTCGGCTAGGTGGTCTACCACCGCGCCGAGCGGCACATTCTGGCGCTCGCCGCTGGCGCGCTGCCGCACTTCGACCACACCCTCGGCCAGACCCCGCCCGACTACCACGATCGTGGGCATGCCGAGCAGCTCCGCGTCGGTGAACTTCACCCCAGGCGAGACGCCACGGCGGTCGTCGTACAGCACCCGAACGTC
>DATFRM010000304.1:0-3966 GCA_035263265.1 Actinomycetes bacterium | reverse complement strand
TGGGCCGGCGGGAGTCGCGCCGTGCAGATCGGCCAGCCGGTCTACACCGGTGATGTCCGGCTCTGCGTAACCCGCCGGGCAACTGCAGTGCTCGAGGACATCGAGCCCGCACAACGCTTCGGCGAGTTCCGGATGGACGAGAAGTTCATGCGCCCGCCGGCCATGACCGTCGACACGACCGAGCCGACCGTTGCGGCCAGAGACTTCGCCGGCAATGTGATCGACCGGCCTTGTGATGGGCAGTCGCCACTGCCATCGGTCGGCTTCCGGCTGACCAGGCTGGCCGCGGGTCATGCCGGGTTCGACGGGCTGATCCTGACCTACCGGGTGAACGCAGTCCCGTACCGCTACCTGTACCGCTTCTCCTTTGGGCTGTGTGATCCGGCGTACGACGGCGGAATCGGGCTGATCGGAGTATGCGGCTCGGGGCCTGAGTCTGCCGAAGCGGCGGATTCGCCTTTGACCGGACCGCTCAGGCCGCTCGTCCTCGACCCGATGGCGGAGACCGCAAGCCGAACGGCACCGATCGGGAGCCCGGCGGTCTTCGAAACTGGAACGCTGTGCCTGTCCCGAGGCGGCACCGCGGTCATCGATCGGATCGAGCCCCGAACTCTCGGCCGGGTCCACATCGACCGGATCGGGATCCGAGCGGCCAGCGCACCCGAACCAGAGCCGACCGGACTCCAACCGCCCGCCGGCCTGGACCAGCGATATCGGCCGGCGGCCGAGTCCCCGGCCGTTGGCGCCTGCTCCTCGCCGGACACGATCGTCGTGGGTGTGCAGGCGAGCCGCACCGGACCGGGCGACGCGCGTATTCGTGGCCTGGACATCGCCTACCACGTCGGACAGCGCAGCTACCGCTTCCGGACCAACGCCTCGCTCACGTTGTGCGACCCGGATCCGACCAACCTGAGACTGGCCGGGTGCGACGGCTCCTAAGTTGGTCCTCGAGTCTTGGGCGCGTCGGGTCCGTTGAGCGACTCCTCAGCGAAGCTCGGGCAGCAAGCCTGCGACCCGCTCGGCATGGTCGACTGCGTTTCCGCCGCGGATGACAATGATGACTTCGCCGACCCCGACGCCAGCGAATTCCTCGACCAGCTGCGGCAGCTTGTCGGCGCTGTCGCCGTACCAGATCTGCGCCGTTCGCAGGATCTGTGCGGGATCGCGGCCGACATCCGCGCAGTGCTGGTCGAGCACCGCGTTGAGTTCGGCAATGTTCTGCGGACTGCCGCCGCCGTTCCAGGCGTCCGCGTACTGGGCCGTGATGCGCAGTGTCCGCTTACGTCCACTGCCGCCGATCCACAGTGGCGGATGCGGTTGCTGGACCGGCTTTGGGTTCGCGAGCGCGTCGACCAGCTGGTAGTGGCGGCCGGCGAAGGTAGTCCGCGGTTGTGTCCACAGCGACTTGATCACCTGGCAGGCTTCCTCGAGCCGATCTAGCCGATTACCTGCGGTCCCGAACTCCAGACCCAACATCTCGTGCTCGACCTCAGCCCAGGCCGCACCCAGTCCGAACTCCAGTCGGCCGCCGGATATGTGGTCGACGGTCGTGGCCATCTTCGCGAGCACAGCCGGGTGCCGATACGTGTTTCCGGTGACCATGCACCCGACTCGAATCCGGCTCGTGCCCTCGGCCATCGCCGCGAGGTGCGACCAACCCTCGAACACGTCGCCGCTCGGATCGTCGCTGCCGATCGACGCGAAGTGGTCGAAGGTCCAGCAGCTGTCGAATTCCGCCTCGTCGGCGAGGCGCCACACGGCGCGAAGCTCGTCCATTGTCGTGTGTTGCGGCGAGAGCTTGATCCCGATACGCATGGCCGTCATTGTCGCCTATCTGGCCACGGTCGCATCTAGTCGGCCATCGCCTCGGCGACCGACCTGGGCGCCCGCACCTTTGCGAAGTGGATGTTGCCGGCCGGCATCATCCAGGTCATGACGTTGACAGCCAAACGGCCAGCCCGCACCGCCGGATCGGCTTCGGCATGCTCTCGCGCGGTCGCCGCGTCCACGGACCAGACAGAGAATCCACGAAAGCGTTCGTCGTCCTGATCGGTCAGCGGTCCGCGAGCCAGGACCAAACCGCGATCCTGTAGCGCGGCGCCGTGCGCCAGGTGCCGGTCCTGAAGCTCGTCCGCCTCCTCGTCCGTCATCACAGGCGCGTCCGGTCGCAGCGTCAATAGGATCACGGTGTAGTGGTCGAATCGCATACGCGAAACTTACCGACCCACCCAGGCAATCGGACGGTCACGGCGCCGACCCATCGAGCGACGCGAGTGTGATCATGCCCGGCGTGGTAGGAATGCGTTGTCGATATCGAAAGTCTAGGGTGGACCGCAATAAAGCCGCGAACAATCCCGTAGGACAGAGAAAGGCATTCTGGTGGCAGACAGCTCGCCTCCCCCGGCGCAGGATGAGCCCAAGATTGACCGCACCGTGCCGCACTCGGCCCGCATCTGGAACTACTGGCTCGGCGGGAAGGACAATTTCCCCGTCGACCGCGAGGCCGGTGCCATGGTGGCCAAAATCTTCCCAGGAATGGTCACCGAGGCCCGGGCCTCGCGGGCGTTCCTCGGTCGAGTCGTCCGCTACCTGGCTGGCGAGGCAGGCGTCCGCCAATTCCTCGACATTGGCACCGGTCTGCCCACCGCCAACAACACCCACGAGATCGCCCAACAGGTGGCCCCGGAATCGCGCATCGTCTACGTCGACAACGATCGCATGGTGTTGGCACACGCCCGCGCCCTGCTTAGCAGCAGCCCGCAGGGCGCCACTCAGTACATCGACGCCGACGTGCGCGACCCCGACGACATCGTGCGGAGATCCGCCGAGACGTTGGACTTCAGCCAGCCCGTAGCGATCATGCTGATGGGGATCATGGGTCACATCGGCGATGACAACGAGGTGCGGTCGATCATCAAGCGGCTACTGGCTGCCGTGCCGCCTGGCAGCTATCTCGCCCTGTCCGATGGCGCCAACACCAGCGCGGCCGCGGTCGAGTCCATGGAGCAATACAACAAGACCGGCGCGCTCCCGTATCACCTGCGGAGCCCGGACCAGCTCGCCGCTTTCTTCGAGGGGTTGGAACTACTGGAACCGGGCGTGGTCCCGCGCACTCAGTGGCGGCCAGACCCCGACACGGGCACACAAGAGAGGGTGGATGGCCACGGCGGCGTCGCACGCAAGCCGTAGGACGCCGACACCGGGCCGATGATGCCCATTCGAATCACGGAGCATGTCGCGAAGGCTACTGGCGGTCCGAGAGGCGGCTCGGCCTCGACAACGAACCGCTCCATTGCGAAGGTGTCAGTCGAAGGTCTCCGGCTTGTCGAGGTAAACCAGCCCATCGGCCGACACCCGGCCAGCCCGGAAACCGAACAAACCGAGCCCTAACATGGGTTCGGCCTGTCCGGTGTCTCTTTGAGAGAGCACAAATTGCGGAGGGCGTGGGATTCGAACCCACGAGGACGGGTTGCCGCCCTAGCGGTTTTCAAGACCGCCGCCATCGGCCACTAGGCGAGCCCTCCTGACCTGGGCGAACACACTGATCGCTAGCTGTCTTCCCAGCCAGCGGCCCACGATCCGCCCACGTCCTTGCATCCGATTCCCCGGACGCGCCAGCCAGTCTGCCACGGTCGGATCCCTCAGCTCGCCCTCCGGCAGAGTTGCAAGGGTCGGCACCCTGCGCTTCCCGTACGCTCATCGCATGTTTAGGAGGAAGAGGAAGTCCGGCCCAAATGCCCCACCCCCAGGTCCTGGTTTGAGGGAGATGGCGCTCCGGGTCAGTCCCCATGAACTCGGGCTCACGCCGGGCACTGCTCGGGTTTGGGGGGTGATCATGGACTCGGTTTTCTCTGACGGTGACTGGTACTCATTGGTCGTGTTCGCGGAGGGTACGACGAGTCTGTATACGAGTGGGACCTTCGCGGTGATCGGCGCCGGTGGCCACCCCGAGGTACGAACGGCTAG
>DATFRM010000303.1:0-3940 GCA_035263265.1 Actinomycetes bacterium | reverse complement strand
GATCTGGCGCCGTTCCGGGCGGCGCTGGCCGCCGGTGTCCGGGCGGTGATGAGCGCGCACGTAGTGGTGCCCGAGCTCACCGGCACGACGCCGGCCACCCTCAGCTCGGCCGCGATCCAGGGTCTGCTCCGCGGGCAACTCGGGTTCGACGGTGTGGTGGTGACCGACGCGGTCGACATGGGCGCAATCGCCGGAACGGTGGGGATCGGCGAAGGCGCAGTCCGGGCCCTGATCGCCGGGGCGGACATGGTGTGCATCGGTCCATCCAAGGGTGCGGACGTAGTGGCCGAGGTGCAGGGAGCCATCGTGGCCGCGGTTCGCTCCGGGCGGTTGCCCGAGGACCGGCTCGTCGACGCCGGCCGGCGGATCGACGCGCTGGTCGACTGGGTCACCACTGCGCCGCGGGCCGAGCGGGACGGCCAGGTCGGGCTGGTGGCCGCGCGCCGGGCGATCAAGTTCGAGGGCGTCCGTCCGCACCTGGTCCGCCCGCTCGTCGTCGAGCTGGAAGAGGAGTTCAACCTGGCGGTCAGCCCGGGCATGCCGTGGGGGCTGGCCAGTGCGCTGCGGTCCCGCGATCCGGACACCGAAGAGGTCACGGTTTCGCGTTACGACGGCCGGATTGAGCCGCTACTGACCTCGGCCACCGACCGCAGCGTGATCGTGGTGGCTCGGGACGCGCACCGCTATCCGTGGCAGCAGCGGCTGATCAGCGAGCTCGCGACGCGCCGGCCGGACACGGTGCTGGTCGAGATGGGGCTGCCGATATGGCGGCCGAGCGAGATCGCCGCGTACGTCGCCACGTATGGCGTCGGTCGCTCGAACGCGGCCGCCGCGGTCGAGTTGCTCGCCGCGGGATGATCTCGCCCGGCCTGCCTCGACAGCGCTACCAAGTGCTCCAGTAGTAGCCCGCGTACTTCGCCCAGATCAGTGGCGGGTACGACGAGCCGCTGCTCTCTACCCAGTTCGCCGGGACGTCCGGGCCGCGCTGATAGTCCCAGTACTTGTAGCGGTACCAGCCGCTGTTCTGCCACAGGAAGTCCATGTGCTCGACCTGGTACGTACCGCCGGTGTGGTAGACGACCTTGTGCCCGGCCACCATGTTGATCGCCTTCGGGGCCGGCACGACATCGTCGTCGTCGGCGCCGAACAGGGTCCAGTCGGTGCCGCCGTCGCCCTGCGGGTTGTCGTCACACCAGACCAGGAACGCCGAGTTCGGCCACATGTCCCGACACTGCCGGGTGACGCAGACGAAGGCGACCTCGGTGCCGCCGTGCGGGCTGAGCTCGCTGACCGCGTCCTCGACATAGATGTAGGGCGGCCAGCCGGACAGGTTCTGCTGGTTGCCGGTGAGCGCGGCCCGCAGGATCAGCCCGCCCATGGAATGGGCGACCACGTCAACCGAGACGCCGAATCTGGAGTAGTCGTCCCAGATCCGCCAGGCCAGCCGACGGCCGAGCTCCTGGATCGGCACTTCGTGGTCGGCGCGCTGGCTGAAGTAGGTGTCGCAGTTGCGGTCGTTGTTGTAGAAGCCGATCGTGCGCAGCTTGGACCGTGTCGTGGTGGGCCAGGAACCGTATTGGTACTCCGACAGCGTCTCCGGCCAGTACCACCCGTTGCAGTCGAAACCACCCGAGCCCATGAAGTTGAGCTCGTATCCGTGCACGAAAAGGATGGGCTCGTTGAAGCTGTCACCGCGACCTGGCGGCGAGGTGGAAACCGGGCAGGCCGGGATGCCGGGCCACGGATCGGTGCTGGTCCAGACGTCGCCGGCGGGCAAGTAGCCCCAGGCCTGCCGCCCGCTCATCCCGGGTGCCGAGCGGTCGCCCTTTGTGTAGTACCACACGTTGTTGCTGCCGCCGCTGTGCGCACCGTACCGATAGCACACCACCCAGCTCCAGGTGGAGTCCATGTAGGCGGTATGCGTGTAGTAGTTCGCGTCGCCGTACATCTGGGCGCCGCCACGGTTGCCGCACCACCAACGGGAGCTCCACGACCAGCCGGTATTCGGGTCGCTGACGCTGACGCCGGTCTGCTTGGTACAGGAGCCGGCCTGTGCCGGTGACGCCTGCGCCACCACCGCGATCCCGCCGACCGCGACTAATGTGACGCTGAGTAGAGCTCTGGAGAGGATTCTTCGCCCGCGCATCCGCGTGTCCTTCCGGGCTTCGGCGCTTTCGCCCGGAACTGGGCGCGCCTGCCGGTGGCACCAGGGCCACGCGAACACGATGGCTAAGCGTTCTTACCAATTCCTTTCCAAGTCATGGACGAGTAGCGGATGCGCTACTCCCCACGCATGGTGACCAGGATCTCCTCGAGCTCGTCCGGCTTGACGAGCACCTCGCGCGCCTTCGAGCCCTCGGACGGCCCGACGATCCCCCTGGTCTCCATCAGGTCCATCAGCCGCCCGGCCTTGGCGAAGCCGACCCGCAGCTTTCGCTGCAACATGGAGGTGGAGCCGAACTGGGTGGACACCACCAGTTCCACCGCTTGGCACAGCACGTCGAGGTCGTCGCCGATGTCCTCGTCGATTTCCTTCTTTGAGCCTTGGGCGGAGCCGAGTACGTCATCCCGGTAGGTCGGGGTCAGCTGGGCCTTGCAGTGCTTGACGACCGCGGCCACCTCGGCCTCGGTGACCAGCGCACCCTGCAGGCGGACGGGCTTGGACGCGCCCATCGGTAGGAATAGCGCATCGCCGAGTCCGACCAACTTCTCCGCGCCGGGCTGGTCGAGGATGACCCGCGAGTCCATCAGGGACGAGGTAGCGAACGACAGCCGGGACGGAACGTTGGCCTTGATCAGTCCGGTCACCACGTCGACCGATGGACGCTGGGTGGCCAGTACGAGATGGATGCCGGCCGCCCTGGCCAGCTGGGTGATCCGGACGATCGCGTCCTCGACGTCGCGCGGCGAGATCATCATCAGATCGGCCAGCTCGTCCACGATGACCAACAGGTACGGATAGGGCTGGTACGCCCGATCGCTGCCCGGTGGCGGCGTGAGCTTGCCGGTACGCACGGCCTTGTTGTAGTCGTCGATGTGCCGGAACCCGCTGTTGGCCAGATCGTCGTAGCGCATGTCCATCTCGCGCACGACCCACTGCAGCGACTCGGCCGCCCGCTTCGGACTGGTGATGATCGGCGTGATCAGGTGCGGGATGCCTTCGTACGCGGTGAGCTCGACCCGCTTCGGGTCGATCAGGACCATCCGCACCTCGTCCGGCGTGGCTCGGACCAGCAGCGACGTGATCAGCGTGTTGACGCAGGTCGACTTGCCGGCTCCGGTGGCACCGGCGACCAGCAGGTGCGGCATCTTGGTCAGGTTCGCGACCACGTGCCGGCCTTCGACGTCCTTGCCGAGCCCGACCATCATCGGGTGGTGATCGGCGCGCGCGTTCCCGGAGCGCAGCACGTCACCGAGGCTGACCAGCTCGCGGTCGGAGTTCGGGATCTCGATCCCGATCGCGGAGCGGCCCGGAATCGGCGACAAGATGCGCACATCCGCGGACGCGACCGCATACGCGATGTTCTTGGACAGCGCGGTCACCCGCTCGACCTTCACCGCCGGTCCGAGCTCGACCTCGTAGCGGGTCACCGTCGGACCGCGGGTGAAGCCGGTCACCTGGGCGTCGATCTCGAACTGCTCGAACACCTCGGTCAGCGCCTCGACCACGTTGTCATTCGCCCGGCTGCGTACTTTGCCCGGGCTGCCGTTGCGCAGCATGTCCACGGCTGGCAGGTGGTAGGTCACTTCGCCGGACAGCAGCAGCTGCTCGGTGCGCGGTGGTGGTGCGGTGTGCGCCGGCGGCTCGGCGGTCCGCGGGTCCCGGCCCGCTCCGCCCTGGCTCGGCAGCGACCGATTGAGCGCGGCCCGCTCGAGCACGGTCGCAACGTCCGGATGTGGTTCAGCCCCGTCGACGCCGCCGGCCCGGCGCCGCGCCGCT
>DATFRM010000302.1:0-8314 GCA_035263265.1 Actinomycetes bacterium | reverse complement strand
CGGCTCGGCGAGTGGGCGGTCGGACCGGGTCAGCGTCCGCGGTCCCGGGCACGCCGGCAGTGTGCCGATCGATCAGCTGACTGCCGACCGCAGCGCCGCGGTGGAGTTCTTCAACGACTCCGGGATGGCGCAGTCGGTGCTGTACGGCGGCATGGCGCAATGCCGGGAATCGGAGCCACCGCCCGGCCAGCTCGGTCCGCGCTACACGGTGACCTGGTCGATGGCGCCCGACGACTGGGGCGTGCAGGACGTGTACCCGTACGCGGCCGGCGGTCCGGTCATCTACGACCGGGAGGCCGCGTTCGACACCGACGCGCCCGGCGGCTGGTTCCGCGCCGATCGCATGCTGCTAACGGTCTGGGCCACGCTCGGGCTGCCCACCCAGGCGCAAGCGACCGGCGACAGCGCGCGGGCTAGCGGTCCGGCGGCCGCGGCTCCAGAGTCGGCCGCGGTTGCGGCCACCCGTACCACCGGTACCGCGGATGGCGGGCCCGGCGTCTGGCTTCTCGCGCTGGGCGCGGCGGTGCTGGTCATCGGGGGTGCGGTGTTGCTCGCAACCAGCGGCCGGCGCGGCATACGCTGGCGGCGCCATGGAGACGCCGACATACACCGTGACCGTCCGCCCGGCGACGCCGGATGACGCGGACTACGTCAGGTCGGTTCTGATTGCCAGCTGGGACTCGACGAAGGTCGTCGCCCACGGCGAGCTCATCGATGCCGCTGAATGCCCGACCCTGATCGCGGAGGCCGACGGCATTCCGGCGGGCGTGCTCACCTACCGGATCGGCGAGGACGGCCTCGAGGTGGTCTCGATCGACAGCCAGCTCAGCCAGGCCGGCGTAGGCACTGCACTGCTGGCTGCCGCGGCCGAGATCGGTCGGAAGGCGGGCGCGTCCCGGCTCTGGCTGATCACGACCAACGACAACACTGTGGCGCTGCGGTTCTACCAGCGGCGCGGGCTGGACCTGGTGGCGTTACGCCGCAACGCGATGGCGGCCGCCCGGCAGCTCAAGCCTCAGATCCCGGAACTCGGGATGCACGGCATCCCGATCAGGCACGAACTCGAGCTGGAATTGCCGCTTACGTAGCCACGCGATCAGTCGACCGTCAGCGGGTGCATCCAGCCGTGCAGGTCGGGCGCGACGCCGTACTGGATGTCCAGCAGCGCCTCGCGCAGCCGCGCGGTCACCGGCCCGATCTCCCCATCGCCTACCATCCACTCACCGCTGGCGCTCTTGACCTGCGCGATCGGTGTGATCACGGCCGCAGTGCCGCAAGCGAACACCTCGCTGATCGCGCCGCTGGCGTTGCCGGTGCGCCACTCGTCGGTGGAGATCCGGCCCTCCTCGGCCGAGTAGCCGAGGTCCTTTGCCAGCGTGAGCAGCGAGTCCCTGGTGACGCCGGGCAGCAGCGTGCCGGTCAGCGACGGGGTCACGAGCCGCGCGTGCGGGCCCGACCCGTACACGAAGTACAGGTTCATCCCGCCCATCTCCTCGACCCACCGGTGCTCCACAGCATCGAGCCATACGACCTGGTCACAGCCCTGCTCGGCGGCCTGCGCCTGGGCAACCAGGGAGGCGGCATAGTTACCGGCGCACTTGGCCTCACCGGTACCGCCGGGTGCGGCCCTGGTGTACTCCTCCGACAGCCACACCGACACCGGTGCCAGGCCGCGTGCGAAGTAGGCGCCGGCCGGTGAGGCCAGCAGCATGTACAGGTAGTTCGCCGCCGGGCGAACGCCGAGCCCGATCTCGGTAGCGATCATGAATGGCCGCAGGTAGAGGCTGTGCTCGCGGTCCTCGGGGACCCAGGCGCGATCCTGCGTGATGAGCGCCTCGATGGACCCGAGGAACGCCAACTCGGGCAGCGGCGGCATCGCCAGCCTGGCCGCCGAACGCTGGAACCTGGCGGCGTTCTCCCACGGCCGGAACAGCGCCAGGGAGCCGTCGACCCGGCGGTACGCCTTGAGCCCCTCGAAGATCGCCTGGCCGTAGTGCAGCGTCATAACCGCGGGGTCAAGCTCGAGCGATTGGTACGGATGCAGCGCGGCGTCGTGCCAGCCGCGCTCGGTCGCCCAGCGGATGCTCACCATGTGGTCGGTGAAGTAGCGGCCGAATCCGGGGGTGGCCAACCGGCGCGCCCGCTCATCGGCGGGCAGTGGGTTCTGGGTCGGGCGGAGGTCGATCTCGAGGTCGCTATCGGGTTCCTGGGTCATCGGTTTCGCATCCTTAGTCCCGAGTTACCGTTGCCAGCCGGCCGCGCCAGAAGCACGGCCGTTGCCGAACCACAACTCCTGCTGGAACCGTAGCCCACCCTGTCCGAATTGTGGACGCTCGCTACGGTCGGTTGGTTTGCTCGGCCGAGTCGCCCGCCGCTACTCGCCCGGCGATCGCCGCGCCGATTTCCGCGGTGCTCCGCTGCGCGGTCCTGCGCACCACCAGATCGGCGGCCACCGCGTTTTCGACGTCCGCGGCGGCGCCCGCCAGCCCCAGGTGATCCAGCAGCAAGGCGACCGACAGGATGGTTGCCGTCGGGTCGGCGATGCCGTGGCCGGCGATGTCCGGCGCGGACCCGTGCACCGGCTCGAACATGGCCGGATGCTCCCGGCTCGGGTCGATGTTCGCGCTCGCGGCCATCCCGATCCCGCCGGCGATCGCCGCGCCGAGGTCGGTGAGGATGTCCCCGAACAGGTTGTCGGTGACTACGACGTCGAACCGCGCCGGGTTGGTGACCAGGTACATCGCGGCCGCGTCGGCGTGGCAGTAGTCGACCGCGACTTCGGAGTAGTCGGCGGCGACCGCGGCGGCGGTCCGTTGCCACAGATCACCGGCGTGGACCAGCACGTTGGTCTTGTGTACCAGGGTCAGCTGGCGGCGCGGCCGCGCCGCGGCCCGCCGGAACGCATCGCGTACAACCCGCTCGACCCCGAACGCGGTGTTGACGCTCTCCTCGGTGGCGATCTCATGCCGACTCCCCCGGCGGAGCGTGCCGCCGGAGCCGGAGTACGGGCCCTCGGTGCCCTCCCTGACCACGATCAGGTCGATGTCCTCGGGATCGACCCCGGCGAGCGGGCTGCGCACGCCGGCGTACAACCGGATCGGCCGCAGGTTCACGTGGTGGTCCAGCTCGAAGCGCAGCCGCAGCAGGAGCCCGCGCTCGAGGATCCCGCTCGGTACCCCGGGATCGCCGACCGCGCCGAGCAGGATGGCGTCGTGCTCGCGCAGCTCGTCCAGCACCGAGTCGGGCAGGGTCTCCCCGGTCGCGCGCCAGCGCCGGGCGCCTAAGTCGTATTCCGTGGGCTCGATCGTGATGCCGTAATTGCCGGCGGCGGCTTCGAGCACCGCCAGTCCCTGCCCAACGACTTCGGGGCCGATTCCGTCGCCGGGTATGACCGCCAACCGGATGGAGCCCGGGACGCCAGCTGCGTCCCGGGCTCTCGAGGTCTGGTGGTCACTTACCGCCCTGGTCACGGCGATCCATCGACTCCTGGATCGCCTGGCGGAACATGTCCCGCTCGTCGGCGTCCTGGGCTGACGTGGTGCTTGCTGTCATGGTTCGGCTCCTGGGTCTCGTCTCATCGCTGGTCTGGCCGGCACGAACACCGCCACCGCGACGAGGAGCCGACCGATCAGGCCTCGTCGCGGCTGCGAAGGACGAGTACGAACCGCATAAGGCTTTCGACCATAACCCGCCCGGCTGCGCTGTGTCGGCGTGCGGCCAGCCGTCTCGGATATCGAGATGCGACCGTGCTCCGATCGAGACAGAATCCGCCGGTGGACCTGGTCGAGTACGGATGTCGGGTGCTTGCCGAGCGGCTCGGCCTGGACCTGTCCGGCGCGATCGAGGTGCTGGCGGTCGCAGCCGGGGAGCGGGCAGTCTTTGGTACCTCGCTCGTCGCCGGATCCGACGTGGTCGTCAAGGTCGACGTAGCGCAGGATCGGCTGGCCAGGGAGGTTCGGGCACTTCGGGCAGCCGCGTTGGCCGGTGTTCCGGTGCCGGCCGTTCTCGCAATGTCGGCCGATTCGGCCGAGCCGGCCGCGGTGGCGGTAATCACCCGGGTGCCGGGGCGGCCGCTGACCTCGACCAGCCCGGATCAGGACTGGCGGACGGTGGGTGCGCACCTGCGAAGGCTGCACGACCGGATCCCGGTCGACGGCTGGCCGCCATTCTTCCTAGGCGCGGAGCACGGCTGGTGGGCTCGCTTCCGGCGCTGGGCAGCCGCGGAGTGCGGTGATGCAGTGGCCGACGGTCACCTCTCGGGCGCGGTCGCGGATCTTCTGCACCGCCGGATGTCCGCCGCCTTCGACCGTGACCGCGATCCGGAGCTTCGCTTCTTGCACGGCGACTGCACGCCGTATCACTGGCTGCTGGACGCCGGTTCGGTGACCGCCGCGATCGACTTCGGCGATGCCGGACTCGGCGACCCGGCTTGGGACCTGGTCGTGCTCACCCACTGGCACGAGCACCGGCTGCCCGCCGTCCTCGACGGGTACGGTGCGTCCGCGGTGTTCCGTGAGCAGGTAGCCGGCACGTATGACGGCTACCGGATCATCCGGCATCTGGGGGCGCGCAGCTGGCTGGTAGGGCACGGCGTCGATCCGGCGCCAACGATCGCCGAGCTCCTGCGGTTGGCCCGATCGCCGGGTTAGGACAGGTCGACGGTCCGGCCGTAGTCTGCGCCGACCTCCTCGATCACCGCCGCCGCCACGGCCGGCGGGATCGCCGAGTCGACGGTCATCGCGAGCAGGGCCAGGCCTCCCCTGGTGACCCGGGACACCTGCATGCCCGCGATGTTCACCCCGGCGTCGCCAAGGTGCCGCCCGACGATGCCGACCACACCCGGCCGGTCCTCGTACTTGAGGAACATCATGTGGTCGGTCGGCTCCAGCTCGATGTCGAAGCCGTCGAGCGCTACCAGCTTCTCGACGTGCCGCGGGCCGGACAGCGTCCCGGACACGCTGACCGTCTGGCCGCTGGTCAGCACGCCGCGCACGATTATCAGATTGCGCCAGTCCGGGCTCTCCGAGCTCGTCGTCAGCCGCACCTCGACGCCGCGCTCCGCGGCCAGTAGAGGCGCGTTCACATACGAGACCGTGGCGCTTTCCACCACATCGGTGAACACGCCCTTGAGCGCTGCCAGTTCGAGCACCTTCACGTCGTGCTGGGTGATCTCGCCACGGACCTCGATGTCGAGCTGTGCGGCCACCCCGCCGGCGAGCACGGTGAAGATCCGACCCAGCCGCTCGGCCAGCGGGATGCCAGGCCGGACATCCTCCGCGATCATGCCGCCCTGGACGTTGACCGCGTCCGGTACCAGCTCCCCGGCCAGCGCGTACGCGACCGACCGCGCCACCGCGGTGCCCGCTTTCTCCTGCGCCTCGTGCGTGCTGGCGCCCAGATGCGGGGTCACTACCACGCTGTCGAACTCGAACAGCGGCGAGTCGGTGCACGGCTCGGTGGTGAACACGTCGATGCCCGCGCCGGCTACCCGGCCGTCCTTGAGTGCCTGGTAGAGCGCGTGCTCGTCGACGATGCCGCCGCGGGCCGCGTTGACGATCCGCACCGTCGGCTTGACCAGGCGCAGCTGCTCCTCACCGATCAGCCCGACCGTCTCCGCCGTCTTGGGCAGGTGGATGGAGATGAAGTCGGACTCCCGCAGCAAATCGTCCAGTGAGACCAGCCGGACGCCGAGCTGGGCTGCGCGCGCCGCCGGGATGTACGGGTCGTATGCGATCAGCTCGACCCCGAAGCCGCCCAGCCGGGTCGCGACCAGAACCCCGATCCGGCCCAGACCGACGATGCCGACGACCTTGCCGTGCAGCTCGATGCCGGTGTATTGGGATCGCTGCCAGCGTCCGCCCTTGAGCGTGTGGTCGGCGACGGCGACGTTTCGGGCGGTGGCGAGCAGCAACGCCACTGCATGCTCGGCGGCCGACACGATGTTGGACTGGGGCGCGTTGACCACCATGACACCGGCCCTGGTGGCCGCCGGTACGTCGACATTGTCGAGGCCCACGCCGGCCCGCGCGATCACCCGGAGCTGGGGTGCGGCCGCGATCGCCTCGGCGTTCATCTGGGTAGCGCTGCGGATGATCACCGCCGCGGCCTCGGCCAATGCGGGTAGCAGCGCGGCACGGTCGGCGCCGTCCACCTGCCGGATCTCGAACTCGCCCTCGAGCAGTTCGAGCCCGGCCGGGGACAGCTCCTCCGCAACGAGCACGACAAGCTTGGTCATCGGAAAGCGGTCCTTACCTGGGGAGAGCGCCAGTTTAGTTGGGCCCTGAAACGGACCCAGGGCCGGACTCCCCCGCACCCGTGACGGATCCGAGTGATAGCTCGAGTGATCAACCCGACTTGTCCGCACATGGTCGGTCAGTGTTCAGCTGTTACCACTCGGATGTCTCCCGCCTGTGGACGCCGAGCGCACCGAACTGCCGAAACGAGAACACTTGCCGTGTGGATCCGGCTGACCTGGTACGAGCGCATGGTGGTGCCGCACGGTGGCGAACTATCCAGAATGCGGGATTCACCTGGCGCCAGGTGGCCGACTTCGTCGCCCGTGGCCGCTTGGTCCATGTCGGGTACGGGACCTACGCGCTGCCCACCGCTGATCCGGCTGTCGTGGCGGCGATCAAAGCCAACGGCTTCCTGTGCCACACGTCCGCTGCCACCATATGGAACCTGAGCTTGCTGCGGCGATCGGTGAGACCGCACGTGCTGGTTGCCGACAACTCGACGATTCACCTCCCAGACGTGCAGCTACATCGAGTTGCGCGACGGCAGCTGGTGGATACCGTCCGGCGGCCTTGGCCGACGACAACGCTCGAGCGCACGCTGCTCGATTGCGCGCGGACGCTGCCGTTTCCCGAGGCGCTGGTAATCGTCGACTCTGCCCTCGGTTCTGGCCGAATCGACCGGGAGACGATCTCGAAGCTGGCCGATTCGGTCCGGGGACCTGGCTCGGTGCGCGCCCGCCGAGCGCTGGCTGCCGGTGATGGCCGCGCAGATTCGGTCGGAGAGTCGGCCACCCGAGCCGCGGCGTTGGATGCCGGACTTCCACCGCCCGAACTCCAGTACGAGATCCGGTTCGGTCCTACTGAGTTCGCCGCCTTCACTGATCTTGCCTGGCGCCGATACCGCGGACGGGAGGTCAAGCTGGCGGTCGAGTTCGACGGGTTGGGTCCGCACGGCACTCGGAATGCTCTGATTCAGGACAGATGGCGACGCAACAAGCTCGAGCGGGCTGGCTGGGGCCTGCTGGAAATCACCATGGGCGATGTCATGAAGCGCTATGAGGCGACCGGACAGATGATCAAAGACACGCTCGAGCGACGGTGGCGGGATCTCGGGTGAAGGATGCGAGTACCAAGGCTGGGACAAGCCCGGCAAGTCGGTTAAGTCCCCGCGCTGACGGGCGGTTAGTACTCGCATCCTTCACGGTGTAGGGCGGCTAGTCGTCCAGCCAGCTCAGCATCGGGCGGACCTGGGCGCCGGTCTTCTCGATCGGGTGCGCGGCATGCTCGTCCACGGACCGCTTGTAGTTGGGTAGCCCGGCGTCGTACTCGTCGATCCACCGATTCGCGAACGAACCGTCGCGGACCTCGGCCAGGATCTGGCGCATCTCCGCCCTGGTCTGCTCGGTCACAATCCGCGGGCCGGTCAGGTAGCCGCCGTACTCGGCGGTCGGCGACGCAGACGAACGCAGCTTCGACAACCCGCCCTCGTACAGAAGGTCCACGATCTGCTTCAGCTCGTGCAGGCACTCGAAGTAGGCGACCTCCGGCTGGTAGCCGACCTCGGTCAGCGTGTCGAACCCGGCCTCGACCAGGGACAGGACACCGCCCATCCGCACCGCCTGCGCGCCGAACAGCTCGGTCTCGGTCTCCTCGGCGAACGTGGTACGAATCGCACCGGCCCGGGTACCGCCGATCGCGGCCGCGTAGGACAGTGCCAGGTCCCACGCGCCGCCGGACGCGTCCTGCGCTACCGCGACGAGCACCGGCACGCCCTTGCCCTCGGTGAACTGACGGCGCACCAGCCGGCCGGGCCCCAACGGCGCCACCAGGCAGACATCGACCTCGGTCGGCGGCCTGATGAAGCTGTACCGGACGTTGAAACCGTGCCCGAACAACAGCGCGTCCCCCCGCACCAGGTTGGGAGCGATCGCCTCGGTATAGAGCGCGCGCTGCACCGGGTCCGGCGCGAGCACCATGATCAGATCGGCTTCCTCGCAGGCCTCGTACGGGTTGACCACGCGCAGACCCTCGTCCTCGGCCCGGCTCCGGCTGGTCGACGTTTCCGGCAACCCGACCCG
>DATFRM010000301.1:0-12789 GCA_035263265.1 Actinomycetes bacterium | reverse complement strand
CGAGACGTTCGAGCTCAGCGGGCCGACGATGTCCTACCACCTGAGGCTGCTGCGCGAAGCCGGACTGGTCAGCTCGCAGCGCCGCGGTACCTGGGTGTACTACCGGCTAATTCCGCAGGCACTCGAGCAGTTGGCCGCGGTCTTGACCCCGACGCCGGCGCTGGCCGCCCAGCCGGCCTGATGTCCAGGTCCTGATACTGGTGACTCGCTATCCGAGCTAACAAGGACTGGACCGGGTAGTGCAGCAGTTGGCCGGATATCCCCGCCGGCCACCGCTAAGGAGTCGGTCTGATGGGTCGAACGCTGGCGGAGAAGATCTGGGACGCCCACGTCGTGCGGTCCGCGCCGGGCGAGCCCGACCTGATCTACATCGACATGCATCTGGTCCACGAAGTGACCAGCGCGCAGGCATTCGACGGGCTGCGGGAGTCCGGCCGCCGCGTTCGCCGGCCGGACCTGACACTTGCCACTGAGGACCACAACGTACCCACCGACACCGTTACCTGGCCGATCGCCGATCCGGTGTCCCGGGCACAGGTCGAGGCGCTGCGCCACAACTGCGCCGAGTTCGGCATCCGGCTGCACCCGATGGGCACGGCCGAGCAGGGCATCGTGCACGTGATCGGCCCGCAGCTCGGCCTGAGCCAACCGGGACTGACGATCGTGTGCGGCGATTCGCACACCAGCACGCACGGCGCCTTCGGCGCGATCGCGTTCGGGATCGGCACCAGCGAGGTCGAGCACGTGCTGGCCGCCCAGACACTGCCGGTCCGGCGGCCGGCCACCATGGCGATCACGGTTTCCGGGCGGCTGCCGGCCGACGTTGCCGCCAAAGACCTGATCATCGCCGTGATCGCCAGAGTCGGCCCCAACGGTGCGCAGGGATACGTGATCGAATACCGCGGCGACGCGATCCGGGCGCTGTCGATGGAGGCCCGGATGACCGTGTGCAACATGTCCATCGAGGCCGGTGCGCGAGCCGGACTGATCGCACCGGACGAGACGACCTACGCCTACCTGCATGGCCGGCCGTACGCTCCGGCCGGCGCTGACTGGGACGCGGCGCTGGCGCACTGGCGGACGCTGCGCACCGACCTGGACGCGGTGTTCGACCGCGAGGTCGTCCTCGACGCGAGCAGGCTCAGCCCATACGTGACTTGGGGAACCAACCCGGGTCAGGCGGTCCCGCTGTCGGGCGTGGTGCCGGACCCGGACCGCATCGCTGATCCGGTCGAGCGGGCCGCGGCCGAGAACGCACTGAAGTACATGGATCTGCTGCCCGGCACGCCACTGCGTGGCATCACGGTGGACACGGTGTTCCTTGGATCGTGCACGAACGGCCGGATCGAGGATCTGAGGGCCGCCGCGGCAGTGCTGACCGGGCGACGGGTCGCCGACGGAGTACGGATGCTCGTGGTGCCAGGCTCGACCCAGGTGCGTCACCAAGCCGAGGCCGAGGGGCTCGATGCGGTCTTCGTCGCGGCTGGGGCCGAGTGGCGGCACGCCGGCTGCTCGATGTGCCTGGCCATGAATCCGGACCGGTTGCTGCCCGGCCAGCGCAGCGCGTCGACATCCAACCGCAACTTCGAGGGCCGCCAGGGTCCGGGTGGGCGAACCCATCTCGTCTCCCCGGCAGTGGCCGCTGCGACCGCGGTCGCCGGTCATCTCGCCGCGCCCGCCGATCTCGCCTGAGTCCCGTATCGACGACCGCGAGGTATCTCGCCCTCCGAGGAGCCAGCCGTGCAGCCATTCACTATCCACACCGGGCGAGCGGTACCGCTGCGCCGCGCCAACATCGACACCGACCAGATCATCCCGGCCAGCTACCTCAAGCGGATCACTCGCACCGGATTCGCCGATGGGCTGTTCGCGGCCTGGCGGCAGGATCCGGACTTCGTACTGAACCGGCCGGTCCACGCCGGCGCGTCGATCCTGGTCGCCGGGCCCAACTTCGGCCCAGGCTCGTCCCGCCAGCACGCGGTCTGGGCGCTTTTGGACGCCGGATTCCGGGTGGTCCTGTCCAGCCGGTTCGCGGACATCTTCCTCGGTAACGCGGCCAGTGGCGGGCTGCTCGCGGCCCAGCTCGATCAGGCCGAGATCGAACAGCTGTGGGACCTGGTCGAGGGCGCCCCGCGGGACGAGGTGGTGGTTGATCTCGTCGCGTGCCAGGTACGGGCCGGCGGCTGGCATGCCGGGTTCGAGATCGACCCGTACACCCGGTGGCGACTGCTCGAGGGCCTGGACGACATCGATCTGACGCTGCAGCACAGCGAGGCGATCGGAGACTACGAGCGGACGCGGGCCGGGTGGCTACCGCGCGTGGCCGCCAAGCCCGACTAGGCCCCACAGGGCCCCGTTTCGCATCGGCGTGCCACGATGCCAGGCGTGCACCAGGTCGACGACCCGCTCGCGGCGGACCTTTTGGCGGCTCGGGTCGCCGTAGACGCGCTGGAGTGTGACCCGGCGGAGCACGCCCGGTGGCGGGCGCGGCTGATCGCGATCACAAACGCGGCCAAACGCGATCCGGCGCTGGCGCAGCGCCGGATCGACCGCTTCCGCGCCGATCTCGCCGCCCGCTCGACCGGTCGGAGCCCCGAAGCCTGACGATGCTCCCGTTAAGTCGATCAGTGGCAGTTGTGCGGGAGCACTTATCGCCATATGTCCAGGCACTGAACGGTCGTTGATCGACCTAACGGGAGCATCGGTCCTAGGCCGGGCCCGTGGCGGAGTGGGTTGGGGCTAGAGGGTGGAGAGGGTTACGAACGTGACCCGGGTGCCGGAGCCCTCGCCGTCGACCATGATCCGCACCCGCTGTCCGAACCGGAGCAGTCGAAGGCCGCCGGCGTCGAACGCGGGCTGGTCGAACGGCAACTCGGTGCCGTCGTCGAGCAACACCGATCCGCTGCGGGTAGCGGGGTCGAACGTGCGTACGGTCGCCTGCATGGGGGCAAGGCTAGCCAGCACGGCCGCGGTGTGCCCGCCGACACCGGCGCGTAGCGCGTCGTACAGCTGCTTCGGAGTGTCTACGTCCCGCCGAACCGAGCGCACCGCGTCCCGGCCGAGCACGGTCACCAGCGAGACCGCGCCCGATCGCAGATGCGCGGCCCCGGAACCGTGGCCGAACTCCGGTCGTAGCGGGATGCCGGCGCGCGCGGTGAGCAGCGTGGTTCCGGTTCCGGCCGCGTCGGCGAGAAACGCCCGCGCGTGCGCTTCGGCCGCGCTCAGCGCGGTGGCAAGCTCAGCCGGCCGCAGTGACGGCAGGTCGGCGGACAGCGCGCCAATTCCGTACTCCGGCCAGCGATTCGCGGCTACCGCCGCGCCGTACCGCAACGCGGGGTTGAGCCCAGCCTCCGGTTCGTCGGGGATCACCCCGGCGCCGAGTTCGGCGAGCGCCGGTGCCGCAGCCGGGTCCGAGGTCACCACGAGCACCTCGGACACTCGCCGACACTCCAGCGCGGCCGCCACTGTGTCGGCCGCGAACGCCAGCGCGAGCTCCGCCCGGCGCTTGGCGGCCAGCCCGGTCAGCCGGGTTTTGGCGGTATCGAGCCGCTTGACCGGGAGGACTAGGCACCAGTGCGCGGGCATCAGCGTCCAGTCTGGCAGCCGGCTCGGCGAGACCGCTGGTCGGCAGCCGCCCAGTGAAGGTCAGCCGGCCGACCTGGTCGCGGCATGGCCACGGCCGGGGTGGGACGGAGCGGGCCGGCCTGGCCTCGTCCTCGACACCCGACCTAGGCTCCGAGACACTTAGGCGGCCCCGCGTCGGATAGATGCCCGAACGAGCTGACTCGTGGCGGCACTATCGGTGGCGGCTTGCGGCGCAGGAGGTAGAGCGAGTGACCAAGCGACGCCCGCGGAAGATCGGCGGATGGTTCCGGCTGGCCGTGATCCTGCTGAAGCCGCCCATGACGCTGCTGACCAAGCGCGACTGGCGGGGCCGGGAGCACATCCCGGCCACTGGTGGCGTGGTGCTCGTGACGAACCACGTGTCGTACTTCGACCCGTTCGAGTTCGCGCATTTCGTGTACGACTCGGGGCGGCTCCCGCGTTACCTCGCCAAGTCCGAGGTGTTCACGATCCCGGTGGTCGGCAAGATCATCAGGAGGCTGGGCCAGATCCCGGTCTACCGGAAGACGACCGACGCGACCACGGCGTTCCGGGCCGCGGTCGAGGGCGTCGAACGCGGTGAGTGCATCGTGATCTACCCGGAGGGCACGGTGACCCGCGACCCCGGCCTGTGGCCGATGGTCGGCAAGACCGGCGCCGCACGGGTGGCGCTGACCACCGGATGCCCGGTGATCCCGGTCGCGCAGTGGGGCCCGCAGGAGGTGCTGTCGCCGTATTCGAAGCGACCGGACCTGCTCCCGATCAAGACCATGCACATACAGGCCGGTCCACCGGTTGATCTGTCGCCCTTCGCCGGTAAGCCGCTGACCGCGGCCACGCTGCGGGACGCGACCGAGGTCATCATGGCCGCGATCACGGAGCAGTTGGAGAAAATCCGCGGCGAGCAGGCCCCGGCCGAGCGGTTCGACATGCGCAAGGCCGGCGTCCCGGAGACCGGCGACCCCAACAAGCCGCGTAGGGCCAAGGCGGTCGAGTCACGTGGGACCCAAGCGCCCGAGCCGAGCCTGCCCGAGTCGGGCCTGCCCGAGCCGGACACGACCGAGCCGGACACGACCGAGCGGGACACGACCGAGCGGGACACGACCGAGCCGGACACGACCGAGCCGGACACGATCGAGCCGAGCACGACTGAGTGGAGCGTGCCAGAGCCGAGCCTGACCGACCCGGGCGCGACCGAGGACGGCGCCCGATGACGCGGATAGCGGTCTTCGGCACCGGCGCATGGGGCACCGCATTCTCGCTGGTCGCCAACGACGCGGAGGTGGACGTCCGGCTGTGGGGCCGGCGGCCCGAGCTGGTCGAGGCGATCAATGAGAAGCGGGAGAACCCGGATCACCTACCCGGGATCGAGCTGCCGGCGATGCTGGCCACCACCGACCCGGCCGAGGCGCTGGACGGCAGCGAGCTCGTGGTCTTCGCGGTCCCGTCTCAGCGGTTGCGGGAGAACCTGGTCGGCTGGGCTCCGCTGATCCCGCCGCAGGCGATCATGCTCAGCCTGATGAAGGGGGTCGAGCTCGGCACGACCAAGCGGATGTCCGAGGTGATCCGCGAGGTTGCCGACGCCGACGAGGATCGGGTCGCGGTGCTGTCCGGGCCGAATCTGGCCTTGGAGATCGCGCAACGGCAGCCCGCGGCCAGCGTCGTCGCGTGCACCGATGAAGCGGTGGCGGCCCGGATCCAGGCGATCTGCCATACCCCGTACTTCCGGCCGTACACGAACACCGACGTCGTCGGTACCGAGCTCGGCGGAGCGGTGAAGAACGTGATCGCGCTCGCGGTCGGGATGGCGCACGGGATGGGCTTCGGCGACAACGCGAAGGCTTCGCTGATCACCCGTGGGCTGGCGGAGACCGCTCGGCTCGGGGCCGCGCTTGGCGCGGACCCCTACACGTTCGCCGGTCTGGCGGGCCTCGGCGACCTGGTCGCGACCTGCTGGTCCCCGTTGTCGCGCAACCGCACGTTCGGCGAGCGGCTGGGCCGCGGCGAACAGGTAGCCGAGATGCTCGCCGACACCAGGCAGGTGGTGGAAGGGGTCAAATCGTGCGTGTCGATCCGGGAACTGGCCCACCAAAACGGGGTAGACATGCCGATCGTGGACCAGGTGGTAGCGGTCGTGCACGATGGGATGTCCCCGCTGGACACGCTGCGTAGCCTGATGTCGAGAGCGGCCAAACCGGAGCGATACGGGCATTAGGTCGGCCGCGACGGAGAGCAGCGAAAGCAGGAGGACGAACCGGCCGATGGCAGATCGAGAGAAGGGCGAGTACACCCGATCGGTGCACCTGCCGACCCCGCCCCAACCGCGACAGCGCCCGCTCGGTGGCTCGGTGGTCCGCAGCGCCGCCTACGTGTTCGAAAGCGCGGAGGAGTACTCGGACCTGCTCGCCGGTCGGGCCGAGGGCTACTCGTACGCCCGCGTGGCCAATCCCACCGCCGACGCGTTCGCCGCCGCGGTGGCGGCGCTCGAGGGTGCCAACATCGACGGCGAGATCGTGGGAGAGGCATTCGCCTCCGGCTCGGCCGCTACGACCGCGGTGCTGATGAGCTACGCCCACACCGGCGCGCACGTGGTCGCCGCCCGAGCCGTGTACGGCGGCACGTACGCGCTGTTGCACCGGGTGCTGAACCGGTTCGGGGTCACCGTGACCTGGGTCGACCCGGTGAATCTCGACGAGGTGCGGGCCGCGATCCGGCCGGAGACGGTACTGATCTGGGTCGAGACGATCGCCAACCCCACCACCCGGCTTGCCGATCTCCCCGGCCTGGCCGCCATCGCCCGATCGGCCGGCGTGCCGCTCTGCGTCGACTCCACGTTCGCCTCTCCGGCCGTCTGCCGACCGCTCGAACACGGCGCCGACCTGGTCATGCACTCGGCCACGAAGTACATGGGCGGGCACAGCGACGTCACTGGTGGCGTGATCGTCGGCGCGTCCGGCCTGATCCGGCCGGTCCGCGAGGTTCGCATCGACACCGGCGGGTTCCTCTCTCCGGACGAGGCCTATCTGCTCCGTCGCGGTCTGCTCACGCTGCCGCTGCGCAAGGAGCGGATCAGCGCCAGCGCGCTGCAGTTCGCGACGGCGCTGGCCGACCATCCGGCGGTCGAGTCGGTGGCGTATCCGGGTCTGCCCAGCCATCCGGACCACGAGCTGGCCGGCAAGCTGTTCGACCGCTCGAACCGTCCGGACGGCGGGCCGCGCTACGGCGGCATCGTCACGGTCACCCCGGATGGCGGCTTCGACGCCGGGCTGGCCCTGGCAAACGGTCTTCGGGTGGCGCTGAACGCGTCGTCGCTCGGTGGCGTCGTTACCAAGGTGTCGCACGTCGCGTCCAGCAGCCACCGCCAGCTCGACGACGCCGCGCTGGCGACGGCCGGGATCCGCCCGGGCGCCGTGCGGTTCTCGATCGGCCTGGAGGACCCGGATGACCTCATCGCGGACGCGACCGCCGCGCTTGACGCGCTGCCCCGAACCGCCTGATCGACTGGCGACCCCGACCAGTCCCAGAGACGGGATGCTGCCATCCGGCCCGGACCCACTAGGGTCGGTCCGATGAGCGCTCAGCCCGACCCTCCGAGCAGCTCCGGTGACACCCACAAGCCGCGGGTCGCGGTCGTCTTCGGTGGTCGCAGTTCCGAACACGCCATCTCCTGCGTGACCGCGGGCAGTGTGCTGGCCGCGATCGATCCGGAGGTCTACGAGGTGATCCCGATCGGGATCTCCCGGGAGGGCCGATGGGTGCTGTCCGGTACCTCACCGGAGCAGCTCGCGATCACCGACGGCCGGCTGCCCGCGGTCGAGGACACCGGGGCCGCTGTGGTGCTCGCCGGTGACCCGACCTCGCGCGAGCTGGTAACCGCCCAGCCGGGCGCGGTTCCCCGCGCGCTCGGCGAGGTGGACGTCGTGTTTCCGCTACTGCACGGCCCGTACGGCGAGGACGGCACGTTGCAGGGTCTGCTGGAGCTGGCCGGAATCCCGTACGTCGGCTCTGGGGTGCTGTCCTCCGCGGTCGCGATGGACAAGGAGTACATGAAGAAGCTGTTCATCGCGGCCGGCCTCCCGGTGGCGGACTACCTGGTGGTCCGCCCCCGCGACTGGGAGCGCGACAAGGTTGGGGTGGCCGAGCGGGTCGCCGGGCTCGGCTGGCCGGTGTTCGTCAAGCCAGCCCGGGCCGGGTCGAGCATCGGGATCACGAAGGTGGCCGGCCCGGAGCAGCTCAGCGCGGCGATGGAGACCGCGCACGAATGGGATCCGAAGGTCCTCGTCGAGGCGGCGGTGGTGGCTCGCGAGGTCGAATGCGGGGTGCTCGACTCGCTCGACGGCGACATCCCCGAGACCTCGGTCGTCGCCGAGATCAAGGTCAGAGGCGGCCACGAGTTCTACGACTTCGAGGCCAAGTACCTGCCCGATGAGGGGACCGAGTACGACGTTCCGGCCGACATTCCGGCCCGGGTGTCCGACGAGGTGCGGCGGCTCGCGGTGGCCGCGTTCCTGGCGATGGGATGCGAGGGCCTGGCCCGGGTGGACTTCTTCCTCCGGACCGACGGCTCGGTGCTGCTCAACGAGGTCAACACGATGCCCGGCTTCACGCCGGTGTCGATGTTCCCGGTGATGTGGCGGGAGAGCGGGGTGCCATATCCGGAGTTGGTGGATCGGCTGATCAAGCTGGCGCTGCGCCGCCCGACCGGGCTGCGCTAGCTCCCCGCTGACTCGGCCTCCGGCACCGTGGCGGCGATCGCGGCCGCCAGGTCGACCAGCGGGTTGACCGCGGGCTCGTACCGGTTCGGCACCGTGACCTCGACGTTCGCGATCCGGCCCACCGTGGTGAACCGCCAGCCGCGATCCGTGTCGACGGGCAGCCAGTCGATGTCGTTGATCGTGTAGAGCTCCGAGGTGGGGCGCAACTCCGGCGGCGTCGCGACCCCGCACCGCAGCACGATGGCGGGATCGGCCCAGGCCGCGGTCAGCTCGGAATCCGGCTCGGTGGACCGGGCGTTGTGCCCGTCCAGCACGTCCGGCAGGGCGGCGGCCAACGCGGCACAGGCTCGAGCGGCTGGTGCCGAGGTGGGTACCGGCGGCGCTACCTTCGCCGGTCCGCCGCCGCAGCCGGACAACGCCAGGGCAAGTCCAGGGCCGGCCAGAATGCTGGCTACAAATGGACGACCGGGCACGTCAGGGTCCTGGTGATCCCGGCGACGCTTTGGACCTTCGAGACCACCAGCTTGCCGAGCTCGTCCATGTTGCGCGCCTCGGCCCGCACGATCACGTCGTACGGCCCGGTGACATCCTCGGCGATCGTCACTCCTCTGATGTCCGCGATTTCGCGGGCAACCTGGGCTGCCTTGCCGACCTCGGTCTGCACGAGGATGTATGCCTGGACTACCACGGTCGTCCTCCCGAGCAAGCGAGGCTGATCACGATCCGGTGAGCAACGGTAGCGCTTCGGCGCGAAGAGAGTGAGGGGTCCGTGGATCAGACGCTCGGAGATCTTGGCGAGTTCGGCCTGATCGCAGCGGTCACCGCCCGGCTCCCGCAAGGCCCGCAGGTGCTGCTCGGCCCTGGGGACGACGCGGCCGTGGTGGCCGCACCGGATCAGCGGGTAATCGCTTCGACCGATCTCCTGGTCGAGGGCCGGCATTTCCGCCGTGAGTGGTCGACCGGCTACGACGTCGGGCACAAGGCGGCCGCGGCCAACCTGGTCGATATCGCCGCGATGGGCGCGCGGCCGACCGCACTGCTGGTAGGCCTGGGCGCGCCGGCCACCCTGCCGGTGCGCTGGGCGCTGGACCTGGCCGACGGGCTACGCGACGAGTGCGAGCCGGTGGGTGCCTCGGTGATCGGCGGCGACGTGGTCGGCACGGAAGTGGTGACGGTCGCGGTAACCGCGCTCGGTGATCTGGCCGGTAGGGAGCCGGTGACCCGGTCCGGGGCGCGCCCGGAGGACGTGGTGGCGCTGGCCGGCCGGGTCGGGTGGGCGGCGGCCGGGCTGGCGCTGCTGACCCTCGCTCCCGGTGGTGACCTGGGCGAGGTTGCCGAGTCGCCGCTCATCCGCGCGCACCTGCAGCCGCAGCCGCCCTACCAGGTCGGTCCGGCCGCGGCCGAGCACGGCGCGACCGCAATGATCGATGTGAGCGACGGGCTGATGCAGGATCTTGGGCATATCGCCGACGCAAGTGGGGTCGCCATCGACGTCGACCCGGCCGCGCTCGAGCTGACCCCGCTGCTGGCCGCGGCCGCGCGATGCGGTGTCGATCCGTACGACTGGGTGCTGGCCGGCGGCGAGGATCACGCACTCGCGGCCACATTCCCGGCAACGGTCGGCCTGCCGCCCGGCTGGCGGCGGATTGGCCGGGTACTCGCGGGCGGCGGGGTGACCGTGGCCGGCCAGCCCTACCGTGGCGCCGGTGGGTGGGCGCACTTCGGCGGCGACCCGACCGTACCCTGACAGGGTGACCGAAGAGTCGGCTCGAGCGCCCGGTAACGCGGGGGGGCATGCCCCGCCGCGGGTACTCACGATCGCTGGTTCCGACTCCGGCGGCGGCGCCGGTATCCAGGCCGATCTGAAGACGATGCTGGCGTTCGGCGTGCACGGGATGAGCGTGGTCACCGCGGTCACCGCGCAGAACTCGCTCGGAGTGCAGGGCTACTGGGAGCTGCCGGCTGAGGCGGTGCGCGCGCAGTACCGCAGCGTGATCGACGACATTGGGGTAGCGGCGATCAAGACCGGGATGCTGGCGTCCCCGATCCTGGTCGAGACGGTGGCCGACCTGCTCGCCGCAAATCCGGACCCGGCGCCGCCGATCGTGGTCGATCCGGTCAGCGTGTCCAAGCACGGTGATCCGCTGCTGGAGCCGGCCGCGCTCGAGACGCTGATCGAGCGGCTGCTGCCGCTGGCCACCGTGGTCACCCCGAACTTGGCGGAGGTAGCGGCGCTCACCGGCGTCGAGGTGGCCGGACCCGATGACCTACTGAAGGCGGCGCGCGCCCTGCACGCGCTCGGACCGCGCTGGGTGCTGGTCAAGGGCGGACACCTGGCTGGCGAGGCGGTGGATCTGCTGTACGACGGCTCCGCGGAGCACTGGTTGCGCGCTCCCCGCTACGACAACCGGCACACCCACGGGACCGGATGCACGCTGGCCAGCGCGATCGCATCCGGGCTGGCTCGGGATCCGGGCGATGTCGTCGGCGCGGTCCGAGCGGCTAAGGCCTACGTGACGGGCGCGATTGCGGCCGGCTTCCCACTCGGCGCCGGAATCGGCCCGGTCGACCACGCCTGGCGGTTTCGCCGCTGAAGCCTGACCCGTGATCACGGAAGTCTGGGTATGGACATACGCACCCTGGACTTCCGTGATCATGGGTTCAGGCGCCGCGAGCGCGTGATCACGGAGGCGTGAGCGGGCACCGGGGTCCGCCCGGTCGGCTCTGCGGCAGGTACGTGCAACAGGCCGACCCGCCGTGATCGGCGGACCGGCCCGTTACCGACAGATCTGAGGTTAGCGGGTGACCTTGCCGGCCTTGATGCAGGAGGTACACACCTTGAGCCGCTTCGGCGTGCGCCCGACCAGCACCCGCACGGACTGGATGTTGGGGTTCCAACGGCGCGGGGTGCGGCGATGCGAGTGCGAGATCCGGTTGCCGAAGCCCGGGCTCTTGCCGCAGACGTCGCAGGTGGCAGCCACGGGAGTCACTCCAGAGGGGTGATGATGAGCACAACGAACTGAGCCCGGAGTAGCCGGGCGACCGGACGAGGGTAACCGACCGCGGTACCGCGGCGCCAATCGCGCCAGCGGCCAGCCCGCACGACGGGGCACGTACGACGGCGCAGGTACGACGGCGCAGGTACGACGGCGCAGCCCGGCTGCGGAGCCGAACGGCAGGTCGGGACTACGCTCGCAGATCGGAGACCGAGGAGGTCGGGTGGCAGAGGCGCTGGACGCGCGTGCGGTTCGGCACTGGTGCCGGGTCAGCCTGAGTGCGCTCGGGCACGCCCGGGAGGAGATCGACGCGCTGAACGTCTATCCGGTGCCCGATGGCGATACCGGGACAAACCTCTACCTGACCATGGAGGCTGCTACCGCGGCGGCCGAAGCGAGCCCGGACGACCAGGATCTGGCCCGCACCCTCGGCTCGGTCGTGACCGCGGCCATGCTCGGCGCCCGCGGCAACTCCGGGGTGATCCTTAGCCAGCTGCTGCGCGGTTTCGCGGCCGGTCTGGGTGGCGCCACGGAATTGGACGGCCAGTCGCTGGCCCGGGCGATGCGGATCGCCGCCCGGGCGGGCTACGCCGCGGTCGCAGTCCCGGTGGAGGGCACGATCCTCACCGTGGCCAAGGAGGCGGCGACGTCGGCCGAGCACGCCGCCCAGTCGGTGGGCGACGGGATGGTCGGGCTCGCCCTCGTGGCGCAGGCCGCGGCCAGGGGCGCTGCCGAGGCGCTGGCCCACACTCCCGACCAGCTCGAGGTGCTGCGCCGAGCCGGAGTGGTCGACGCCGGTGGACGTGGGTTGTGCCTGATCCTGGACGCGCTCGTCAACGCGATCACCGATACCACTCCGGTCTCGTACCCGGTTGTCCGGCTGCCGAGGGTCAACCCAGCACCTGCGCGCGACCCGATACCGGAGCTTTCCGGACCCGACTTCGAGGTGATGTACCTGCTCGATGCCGAGGACTCAGCCATCCCCGCGCTGGAGAAGCGGCTGGCCGCCCTCGGCGACTCGCTGGTCGTGGCCGGCGGCGACCGGCTATGGAACATTCACGTGCACGTCGACGACCCGGGCGCTGCGGTCGAGGCCGGGGTCGAGGCCGGTCGACCGCGCCGAATCCAGATCACCAGCCTGCGGGACGCGGTGGCGGCGCGCCGGGCCGGCACGAACGGGCACCGAGATCATCCGGTGCCTGCCGGTGCCGGTGGCCCAGTGGCGGACGTCGAAGCGGCGGGTGTCCCGGCTCCGGGCGACGCGGCCGGAGAGCCGCTCGGCGCTCCCGAGCCGGACAGAGCTCCCGAGCCGGTCAGCGGGGCCGATCGGGCAAGCGGGGCCGATCGAGCCAGCGGTGCCGATCGGGCCAGCGGGGCCGATGGAGCCAGCGGTGCCGATCGGGCCAGCGGGGCCGATCGGGCCAGCGCCGCGGAAGCGGCCACAGCCGCGCAGCCGACGCCGCGAACCGTAGTAG
>DATFRM010000300.1:0-6554 GCA_035263265.1 Actinomycetes bacterium | reverse complement strand
TCCTTGATCCACTGCGAACACGGCCGGCTCCAGCAGGACCAGCGCCCGCACTTGGTCGGGATGGCGGTGCGCAAGAGCTAGCGCGATCAGGCCGCCGGTGCTACGGCCGATGACCAGGGCCGGCGACCCCGAAAGGGCGGTAAGAAGGCCGGCCGCGTCCTCGACGTGATCGGCCAGATCGACGCTCTCGAACGGCTCGGGCACCTCGCTACGCGGGAAACCCCTGCGCTCGTAGATGATGCATCTGCCGAAGTTGGCCAGCTCGCGTGCGGCATCTACCCAAAACAAGACCGAACTCGGCGTGCCGTGAATTCCGAGGATGGGCGTCCCGTCGCCATGCGCCTCGTAATACAGATCGACGCCATTGGTGGTCACGAACGGCATGTTCCAGCGTAGAACTGTCCCCTGCTGCAGGCGCGGTAGCGTCGCAGCTATGCCGAAGCCACCGATTCCTCCACAGTTCGTCGAGGTGCTGAAGCGGCCGAACCCGGCTGTGTTCGGCACCGTCCGCCAGGACTGCACACCCGTCACGGCTGCGACCTGGTATCTCTGGGACGACAGCGGCCAGGTCTTGCTCAACCTTGATTCCCGCCGCAAGCGGCTGGAGTACATGCGCGCCAACCCGCGGGCGTCGCTGACCGTGCTCGACAAGGACAGCTGGTACCGAACCATCACGCTCTACGGGTCGGTGACGCTCGCTGACGACACCGACCAGAAGGACGTGGACCGGATCACCCAGCACTACACGGGTGAGTCGTGGACCAACCGACGCCAGCAGCGAGTCAGCGCCTGGATGGACGTCGAGTCGTATTTCGTCTGGGGGTTTTAGAGACTCGCCTCAGCGGACGACCTTGATGTTGAAGAGCGAGGTGTGCAGCGCGCCGGCTAGCCGCAGCCACAGCGCCAGGTACATCTCGGCGCCGCGGGCGGTGCTGAGGTCGCCGAGGTCGATCACGTCGGTGTGACCGAAGCTGGTCAGCAGATCGGTCACGGTCTGCTTGGCCTGCGGGTCGTTGCCCGCGACGAACACGCTGTGCTGGCCGTCCGCCAGCTGCCGCGGATTGACCATCAGCGCGGCGGTCATCGTGTTGAGCGCCTTGACGACCCTGAGTTCGGGGAAGGCCGACTGGATCTGTTCGCCCAGGCTGTCGGTGTCCTTGACGAACAGGGTCGGCGGAAAGCCGGCGCTACCGTCCAGCGGGTTGGAGATATCCACCAGCACCTTGCCGGCCAGGTGGTCTCGGTCGGCCGCCTCGAGCACGGTGATAGACACGTTGCCAGACGTGGCGTTGACGATCAGTTCGGCGTCCGCGGCGGCCTCGGCGAACGTGGCCAACTTGACCTGCGGATGATCGCCGGCCCAGACCGCGTATGGCGGATTACCTCGCCGGTCCGGCTCGGTACTGGCCATCGTGGCGCCCACGTCGCGGGTGCCAACGGTCACCTCGTGGCCCAACTCGACCAGCCGATCCGCGAAGGCTTTGCCGACCATCCCGGTGCCCAGCACTGCGATCTTCATGGCCACTCCTCGCGGTCGCCACTAGTGCTCGGCGACCGGCTCTACCAACCTTGACTGCTCCGCCGAACGGTTCGAATGCTGCCACGGTGAGCACTGTCTTCCGCCCGGTGAGTGCTACGTCAACCACGTTGTCGACGACATCGATGCGGACCCGATCAACGCCGGATTCCGGTCTGGCGTCACGAATCCCCACGATCTCGCGTTCGATCTCGATCAGCCGAGCTCGGCTGAAGGCGCACTCGACAACGATGACGTCCGCCATCAGGTCCCGGGCCGGCAAGCCGACCTTTTCGGCGACGTTCGCGCCGACATACCGACCGGGGCGCAGGTCGGTTTGGCCGCTCACCAGCCGCGGCGCCGCCAAAACCGACCGCTATGCCCCGATACAACAGACCTAGCCCCCGCATGGCGACGATTGAACAATCCGGCGACGAACCGGTCAACCGGGCCGCAGTCGGGCGGCCTTGGTAGTCGCGAAGTCGAACCGTGCTGCGGCGGGTTCCAAGATCGCGGTCGCTGGCGTGGCGGACCAGATCGCGGTGAGCTCGTCCGCGAGCACCGCCGTCGCCTTCGGCACATCCGTACTCGCCGAGCCGTGCAGGCCTTCAAGGACGATGAGGGTGGCGGTCGTCTCGTCCCGAACCGCGGAGTACGCGCTTTGCCGGTTCGTCCATCGGCGAGCGTGCACGCGCGCCGCGGTGTCGACGAAGACGACTTCGTGTGGCTGGGGATGCTCGGTCTCGCCGGAGAAGCTCAGGTAGTCCTCGTCACCGCGGGCATACCGGACGACTAGGTTTTCGGAGATCTTGGCAACGTCGAACACGGCGATCGGAATCGCAACTGCGAGCGAAACCGCGTTGCACAGATCGACCAGCGGATGGATCCGGGGCAACAACCGCTCCTTCCGGTAGCGGCGCAACAGCGCCTCGGCTGCGCATCGATACTGCGTCGGGCGCAGACCCATCCGGGAGAACGCGCGCCGCCATGCCTGGATCTCCGGTAACTCACCCTCGGAGCTCGCCGCGAGCCGGGAATCGGCGATGGCAGTGAACGCGCCGAGTCGTGAGTCGATGCGGGCATCGCTGGTGATGCCGGCCGCAAAGACCGCGCCGGCTACCAACTCGGGGTAGTCCGACCAGATCGCCGGTGAATGCTCGAAGTACATGGGAGCCAACCTACGATCAACCGAGGCACCACACCGCGACGCGTCACACGGTGAAATGACCTTCCGGCCGGCCGGATGGGCGAGACTTACCCAGTGACCGGTATGCCTGGCCCGACCACGTACCACCGATGGATGGGCTGGCACGCGGTGGCCATGCGGCGGGCGATCTCGGTGGCCGGTGTCGGGCTGGTCTTTGGCCTCCTGCTCAACGTGTTCGCGACCTGGGAGCTGGCCGTCGTCGGCGGTTGGGACGGTGCGGCGATCGCGTTCCTCGCGACCGTCTGGCCGGTGATCATTCGGGCGGACGAACAGCAGACCCAGATGATCGCCGCCCGCGAGGATCAGACGCGCGGCACGGCGACGGTTCTGCTGCTGGCGGCCAGCGTGACCAGCCTGCTCGGGGTCGGTTTTGCGCTGACCGTTGCCGGCCGCGAAAGCGGTGCGGAACGTGTGCTCTTGATCGGTCTGGCCGTGCTGACCGTGGTGCTTAGCTGGACGCTGGTCAACACGGTCTACACACTGCGATACGCGCATTTGCAACTCGGCACCCCGGCCGACGGCCTTTCCTTTGGCGACTCCAGCGTCTCTCAGCCGCCCACCTACCGTGACTTTGCCTACGTCGCCTTCACGATCGGCATGACCTACCAGGTGTCGGACACCGCGGTGCGCGATCGCAGGACCCGACTCACCGTCCTGTCCCACGCACTGCTGTCCTATCTGTTCGGCACGGTGATTGTGGCCGGAGCCATCAACCTCATCGCCGGGCTGGTCCGCTAGGGACATTTGTACTGGTCAGAACCCTACGGCCAACTCTGCCGCCGACCCTGCGCGCTCTCTTAGCGTCGATGACTGAGCGGTGCGATGGAGCACCGCCGGCTTCGACAGGAGGAAGCGGTGTCGATCTCACCAGAAGCAACAATCCACGTACCGGCCCGCCGGGCCGGCCGGCGCGAGCGCTGGCTCGCCGTGCTCGGATCGGCGGGAGCGGCGCTGGCCGTCTGGCTCGCGGCAGTGCCGATCGCGGGTGTCGATCTCGAGGTCCGGATGTCCGACTCGACGCAGGATGTGGGCCCGGTGTCCGTCGTGGTGACCGCGCTGCTGGCCGCGGCGGCCGGACTTGGTTGCCTCGCCGTCCTGCGCCGGATCACCAAACGGCCGGCCCGGGCCTGGACGATCATCGCCTCGATCGTACTGATCGTGTCGTTGACCGGCCCGTTGGACCAGGCTGTGGGCACCAGCGCAACGGTGGTGTTGGTCGCCATGCACGTCGCCGTTGCCGCCGTCCTCATCCCCGTGGGACGCCGGCTGGCCAGCGTCCCGGCGAGGCCACAATGAGCGTCCTCGCCACCTACGGCCATCCCAGCGCCTGGGTCCGGAACACGCTGCGCGGACTCGTCGGGACGATCCTGGAGATTGGACCTGGCTCCGGGACGAACTGCTCGTACTTCCGGTCCGACATCACTTGGATCGGGCTCGAACCCGATCTGAGCGCGCGGCCGGCGCTGCTGGCGGCCAGCGCCCGATTCGACCTCGAGCCGCAGGTGATCGGCGGCCGGGCCGAGCAGATTCCGCTACCGACCGGTGCAGTCGACGCGGTGGTCGGTACCAGGGTCCTGTGCTCGGTGCGCAAGCCGGAGCAGGTGCTCTCCGAGATCGTTCGGGTGCTGCGGCCGTTGGGTACGTTCGTGTTTGTCGAGCACGTGGCGGCTCCTCGAGGCTCCGGACTCCGGCTGGCGCAGCGCCTGGCGGCGCCGCTTTCGCGGTGGTTCGACAACGGCTGCGATCCGGCCCGGGACACCGAGCGCGCCCTGCGAGCCGCAACGTGGCGGCACGTCGCGGTGGATCATTATGCCGAGCCGGGTCCGTTCGGTGTCCGGATCCCGCACATCGCCGGCACGGCGGTGCGGTGAGTACGGCGCGGGACGCACGTCGCCGGAGAGGAGTGCTGCCGTGTCAGGCAACATGAGCCGCCGATGGTGGTGGGTGTACGTGGACCAGCCGGCGAGCGTGCTGTTCTGGCTGCCGTTCGCGCTCATCGCCCCGATCGGCGCGGCCATCGACTCGGACTCGCCCCTGCCCGCGCTCCTCGCGTTGGCGGTTGTTTCGGCGCTGTTCGTCGGGACGGTGCTGTCCGCGAAACGGCCCGAACTCGCCGAGCGCTACCTGCCGGAGTTGCTCCTCGCGGCGCAGGCGGTGGTGACCGTCGCTGGAACGCTCGCGTTCTCGTCGAACTGGTTGACGTTGTTCCTCCTGGTCGGTCTGGCGGCCGGCTTCGCGATCCGGACCCCCTGGGCCATCCGGGGAATCGTCGCCGCCGGGGTGCTTGCCGGCGGGACGGCCGTCGTGGAGGCCGGCTCGTGGGACGAAGCCGACTGGGGCGTCGGGATCACGACATTCCTGGCCGGTTTCACGGTCTACATATTTCGACGCCTGGCCGGTACGGTCGCCGAGCTGGATCGGGCCCGCAATGAGCTGGCCGTCGCGGCGGTGGCGGCCGAGCGCTTGCGGTTCGCCCGTGACCTGCACGACCTGCTCGGCCACACGCTGTCGGTGATCGTCGTGAAAGCTGAAGTAGTGCGGCGCTACGTCACTCGGGATCCGGAAGTAGCCGCCGCGCACGCGGCCGACATCGAGACGATCGGCCGGCGCGCGCTGACCGAGGTGCGGGACGCGGTCGCGGGCTATCGCGCGGCGGACCTGAGTCGCGAGCTCGACCGAGCCCGGGCGGCGTTGACTGCTGCCGGTATCGGCTGCGAACTGCGTACCTCGGGGCCACCTCCGACCGCCCAGGCAGGTGCGGTGCTGGCCTGGGTGGTACGGGAAGGCGTTACCAACGTGATTCGTCACTCCGGCGCCCGCGTGTGCCGGATTGAGTTGCGCCGCGACGACGAGACGACGTCGGTCGTGATTTCCGATGACGGGTCGGGTGCCTCTGGACCGCGAGCTGACCTAGGCCCGGCCGCCGGCACTGGCCTGAACGGTCTGCGCGAACGGCTGGACGCCTGCGGCGGACGGCTCGAGGCCGGGCAGACCGACTCGGGGTTCCTGCTCTCGGCCGAGCTGCCGACCGCTGTCCGGGTGGGGTCGACGTGATCAGAGTGCTGGTCGCCGAGGATCAGGGCATGATGCGCGGCGCCCTGGTCCAGCTGCTCGACCTCGAGGACGACCTCGAGATCGTGGCTCAGGTGGCGCGCGGCGACGAGATCGTCCCGGCCGCCCTCGACGCACGACCCGACATCGCCGTCGTGGACATCGAGCTTCCGGGTACCGACGGCATTGAAGCGGCCCGGTTGTTGCGGGCGGCGGTTCCGACCTGTGCCGTGGTGATCGTCACCACCTTCGGCCGACCTGGATACCTGCGCCGCGCGTTTGACGCGGGTGCGCGGGCTTTCCTGGTGAAAGACGCACCAGTGGAGAGTCTGGCGCAGGCCATCCGCCGAGTGATGGCGGGGGAAACGGTCGTCGACCCGGATCTGGCCGCATCCGCGCTCGTGCTCGGCGCTAATCCGCTGACCGACCGGGAGCGCGATGTACTCCGGGTGGCCGCGGGCGGCGCTCCGCTTGCGGAGGTAGCCCGCCTCCTCCACCTATCCGAGAGCACCGTTCGCAACTACCTGTCGTCCGCCATTGGCAAGACCGGCACCCGGAACCGGACCGAGGCGACCCGGGTGGCCGCATCCAATGGATGGCTCTAGCGGGCGGCCGTAGGTATACCTAGTCGGTGTTGGGGGCCGACCTATGCCCGCTGGTCAGCGAAGATAGGTCACGACTGCCGATGCCTGACGCTCCTTACCCGACGAACATGGAGACACAAGCACAAGAGCCGACCAAGGAGAGTCAGATGTTCCTCAACCCAGAGCTGCAGCTCAC
>DATFRM010000299.1:0-3240 GCA_035263265.1 Actinomycetes bacterium | reverse complement strand
CGCGCGCCGTACCGGTCGGTGAGCGCGCCAACCGGAATGCGGCCGACCGAGCCCACCACGACCGGCACCGCGACCAGCAGCGACTGGGCCGCGAAGCCGAGTCCGAGCCGCTCCTTGAGACCCGGTCCGAGCGGGCCGAGCAGCGCCCACGCCCAGAAGTTGACCATGAAGCCCACGGTGGCCAGGACCAGGTTGGCGGTAGCGGCGCGGCTGGTCACCGCAGGTGGGTCCGTCGTTGGGCGGGTGGCCGCAGCGGCCGGCTCGGCGCTCGGCGTGTTCATCGTGGTCATCGTCGGCCTCGGTGGTTACTGATCAGCGGTTTCGGGTTGGGGACTGCCAGCCGGGCCGGCTGGGACGCAGGCCGCGCCCGGCGTCCCGGCCGCGGTACACGACGTAGGGGCGGGTGAGGTAACCCACCGGCGCGCTGAACGCATGAACCAGTCGGGTGAACGGCCAGAACGCGAACAGCAGCAGCGCGGCCACCACGTGCGCCTTGAAGTCCAGCGGTACGCCGTTCATCAGGCTGGCGTCCGGCTGGAACAGCAGTACCGAGCGCAGCCACGGCGACACGGTTTCGCGGTAGTCGTAACCGTCGCCGATCACGTTGGCGCGGACCGTGGACAGCAGGCCGAGCAGGATCGTTCCGGCGAGCACCACGTACATCGCCTTGTCATTGCGGGTGGTGGCGATGAACACCGGCCCGACCAGGCGCCGGCGGGCGATGAGAATGGCCAGACCGACCACGGTGAGCACGCCGGCGGTGGTGCCGATGAACACCGACAGCAGGTGGTAGGTGTGCTCGCTGATCCCGACCGCCTCGGTCCACGACTTGGGGATCAGCAGCCCACCGACGTGCCCGATCAGGACCAGCAGAATGCCGGCGTGGAACATCGGCGAGCCCCAGCGCAGCACGGCGGTCTCGTACAGCTGGGACGACCGGGTGGTCCAGCCGAACTTGTCGTACCGATACCGCCAGATCGTGCCGAGCACGAAGATGACCAGCGTCGCGTACGGCAGCACCACCCACAGCAGCGTGTTCATCGGCGGCCTCCAACCCGGGGTCCGGCGGGATCGAGGACGAACGGTTCGAGCCCGACCTGTTCGCGCGGCGGACCGCTGCGGGCCAGCGTCGCGGCTGCGGCCAGCTCGGAAGGGCCTGCGGGTGGGAGCATGCCGAGCACCACGTTCACCGCATGCCGGTACACGGATTCCTTCGCGGCCAAAGCCTGCTCCAGCAGCGTCAGCCCGACCCGGTGCTGGCGCAGCAGTGCCCAGCCCGGCTCGCCGGCCTGGGCCGCGAGCTCCAGAACGGCCGGCAGGAAGTCCGGCAGTTCGCCGTCGGTGACCGCGAAGCCGGCGGCTCGGAAGGTCTCGCCGAAACCGACGAGCGCCTGCCCCCGGTTACGGGTGTCGCCGGCGGTGTAGTAGGTCAGGTGCAGACAGCAGCGCCGGCGCAGGTCGAACAGCTGCACGTACTCGGCCGCAAGCTCGGTCGGGTCGCCGGTCTCGCGGTGGGCCACGACCGCACCGAGTGGGACGGCCAGCTCGCGCGGTAGCTCGGTCAGGGCCGTTCGCACCGCCGGTAGCGCGGCGAGCGCCGCTGAGTCGGGGTAGCGCAGCAGGACCGAGGCCGCCATCGCGCCGACCGGGCTGGAGCGCATCACGGCTCCTCGTCCTTCCGCTTCGGGAACAGGCCCTCCGGCCTGCCCTTGCCGTCCCAGTTGAGCAGGTTGATGCGGGGCGTCTCGGGGTCGGCCGGATCGGCGAACGTGTCGCCGCGCTGCCGGTCGGCCAGAGCATGGAAGTTCTCCACCGCGATCGGCACCGGTCGCCCTGACACCTCGCCGAACGGCCCGGAGCCACCCATCCCGGGGCCGCCCTCGTAGTCCAGGCTGCAGCCGGTTGCCAGCTCCTCGAGCCCGTACGCGGTCTCCGCGTGCGCGGCTGGGATCACGTAGCGCTCGTCGTACTTCGCGATCGCCAGCAATCGGTACATGCTGTCGATCTGGCTGCCGGTCATGCCGACCGAAGCGGCGATCGACTCGTCGCGCACCTCACCGAGGTTGATCCCCCGCTGGTAGGAGCGCATGGCGGCCAGCCGGCGCAGCACCGCGGTCACCGGGGCCGGATCCCCGGCTGTGAACAGCCCGGCTAGGTAGTCCACCGGGATGCGCAACGCGTCGACCGCGCCGAACAGGTTGCCGACGTTCTCGCCGTCATGTCCGGTGTCGCGAAGGACGTCCACCACCGGTGACAACGGCGGGATGTACCAGACCATCGGCATGGTCCGGTACTCCGGATGCAGCGGCAGCGCTACCTCGTAGGTCATGATCAGGTCCCAGATGGGGGACCGCTGGGCGGCGCTGAGCCAGTCGTCGGGGATGCCTGAGCGCCGCGCCTCGGAGATCACCTGGGGATCGTTCGGGTCGAGGAACACCGAGCGCTGGCTCTGATAGAGATCGGTCTCGGCCTCGACCGCCGCGGCTTGGCCGACCCGGTCGGCGTCGTAGAGCATCAGCCCGATGTAGCGCAGCCGGCCCACACAGGTCTCCGAGCACACCGTCGGCAACCCGATCTCCACCCGAGGGAAGCAGAACGTGCACTTCTCGGCCTTGCCGGTGCGGTGGTTGAAGTACACCTTCTTGTATGGGCAGCCGGTCACGCACATCCGCCAGCCCCGGCAGCGGTCCTGGTCGACCAGCACGATGCCGTCCTCGGCGCGCTTGTAGATCGCCCCGGACGGACAGGCCGCGGCGCAGGCCGGGTTGAGGCAGTGCTCGCAGATGCGCGGCAGGAAGAACATGAACGCGTTCTCGTACTCCTGCCGGACCCGATCGGAGACTTGGGCCAGCACCGGATCTCCGGAGGCGATCTCGTTGCCGCCGCCCAGCGAGTCGTCCCAGTTAGCCGACCAGGAGATCTTCGTGTCCGCACCGCTGATCAGTGACTTGGGTCGAGCCACCGGGGTCTGGTCGCCGGCCGGTGCGGTCAGCAGGTGCTCGTAGTCATAGGTCCACGGCTCGTAATAGTCGGCGATCGCGGGCAGCTTCGGGTTGGCGAAGATCGACGCGAGCCGCTTGAGCCGGCCGCCGGAGCGCGGCTTGAGCCGTCCGCTGCGGGTGCGAACCCACCCGCCCTGCCAGCGCGACTGATCCTGGTATGTCCGCGGGTAACCCTGGCCGGGCCGGGTCTCGACGTTGTTGAACCAGACGTACTCCACCCCGGACCGGTTGGTCCACG
>DATFRM010000298.1:0-4433 GCA_035263265.1 Actinomycetes bacterium | reverse complement strand
CCGCGCCGCAGCGACGGCGACTTCACGTCGGGCGCGGGATAGCCGACCGATACCGCGCCGACCGGGGTGTAACTCGCGGGCACGCCGAACGCCTCGCGGTAGCCCGCCGTGCACTCCGGCGGAATTCCGAAGAAGCAGGCGCCCAGTCCCTCGTCGACCGCGGTCAGCAGCATGAGCAGGCTGGCCATCCCGACGTCGATGTCCCAGTACGGCACCGGCCAGCGCGCCTCGTCACGGTCGGTCCAGCCCTTGTCGGGCTCGGCGTACCGATCGAGATACGCATTCCGGTTGGAGTGCGCGACGATCAGCAGCGGCGCGCGGTGCATCCCGTCCAGCCACGGGTTCGGCTCGGTCCCGGCCGGGGTGGTGACCCGCCAGAACAGCTCCCGGTCGGCCGGGTTCTCGAGCACCAGGAAGCCCCAGCCCTGGGAGAATCCGGCGGATGGCGCCCGGATCGCGTGCGCCAGCAGGTGCTCGACCAGATCCGGCGGAACCGGCCGAGCCGGGTCGTAGTTGCGCACCATCCGGCGGCGCCGGACCACCTCAGTGAACTCCACGCGCTCACCCGCCGGCCGGGTCGGTACGCTCGGCGGCGGCATGCACACCCGGCCGCCGGCCGTAATCGGACTGGAAGAGCACGAGATCGGACATGGCACCGTTCTACCCCCTGGCACCCACGGAGCCCGCCCCGCCTAGCCCGGCGGCCGGCTCATGATCGATCGAGCCGCGGTACAGCAAGCGGCGGCCCGGATCGCCGGCCGGGTCCGGCGCACCCCGGTACTGCGGCCGGATCCGGCGGGCTCCGGCGCCACTGATGCAAGCGACACCGGTCCAGACGGTCCAATCTGGTACAAGCTCGAGCACCTGCAGTACACCGGCGCGTTCAAGGTACGCGGGGCGTTCAACCGGATCCTGGCCGCCCAGGAGCGGGGTGAGCTCTCGCCGATCGGAATCGTGGCCGCATCGGGCGGCAACGCCGGGCTCGCTTATGCACACGTCGCCCGCACAATCGGGGTACCGGCCGAGGTGTACGTGCCGGAGACCGCGCCCGCGGTCAAGGTGGCGAAGCTGCGTGCGCTCGGCGCGACCGTGGTGCTGGCCGGGCAGGAGTACGCCGATGCCTACCAGGCCGCGATCAAGCGCGCTGAGCAGAGTGGCGCGCTGTTCGGTCATCCGTACGACCAGGTCGAGGTCTGCGCCGGACAGGGCACCCTCGCGCTCGAACTGGTGGATCAGCTCGCGGCGGACGGCGCCACGGTCGACACGGTGCTGGTCGCCGTCGGCGGCGGTGGGCTGATGGCCGGAGTTGCGGCCGCGCTGGAGGGCACGGCTCGGGTGGTCGGGGTCGAGCCGGACACGGCACCGACGTTGCATGCCGCGCTGGCCGCGGGTGGGCCGGTCGACGTCGAGGTGAGCGGGCCGGCCGCGGATGCGCTGGGTGCGCGCCGAATCGGCGAGATCGGGTATGCGGTCGCTTGCCGTACCGGCGTCCGATCGATCCTGGTCACCGACGCGGACCTGATCGCCGCCAGGCAGACGCTGTGGAACCGCTACCGGCTGGCCATCGAGCACGGCGCTGCGGCCGCTCCGGCCGCGCTGGCCAGCGGTGCGTACCGGCCCGAGTCTGGCGAGCGGGTCGCGGTGATCCTGTGCGGGGGCAACACCGACCCGGCCTCGCTGGCGGGCGGGCGCTAGCGGCCTACGACTCGGCGATCAGCACGTCCAGCGCGTGCTGCAGATCGTCCGGGTAGTCGCTGATGAACTCGAGCCAGTCGCCGGTGTCTGGATGCTCGAAGCCGAGCCGCACCGCGTGCAGCCACTGCCGGTCCAGGCCGAGCCGGCGGGCGAGCACCGGGTCCGCGCCGTAGGTGAGATCGCCGACACAGGGATGCCGCAATGCCGCCATGTGGACCCGAATCTGGTGGGTTCTTCCGGTCTCCAACGCGACGTCGAGCAAGGTGGCCGCGCGGAACGCCTCGATGGTGTCGTAGTGGGTCACCGAGTCCTTGCCGCCGGCCACGACCGCCCACTTGTAGTCCAGCGTGGGGTGCCGATCGATCGGCGCGTCGACCGTGCCGCGCAGCGGATCCGGGTGGCCCTGGACCAGCGCGTGGTAGCGCTTGTCCACCCGGCGGTCCCGGAATGCCTGTTTGAGCACCGAGTAGGCGCGCTCGGACTTGGCCACCACCATGAGTCCGGTGGTTCCAACGTCGAGCCGGTGCACGATCCCCTGCCGTTCAGCCGCGCCGGACGTGGAGATTCGGTAGCCGGCCGCGGCGAGCCCACCAAGGACGGTGCGGCCGGTCCAGCCGGGGCTGGGGTGCGCGGCGACGCCGACCGGCTTGTCGACGACCACGACGTGGTCGTCATCGAAGACCACTCGCAGCCCGGGCACCGGCTCCGGAGCCTTGACTTCCCCCGGCTCAACGGGCGGCAGCTCGAGCTCTAACCAGGCTCCGGCCCTGACCCGCTCGGACTTCGCTGGCTCCCGCCCATCGAGCCGGACACGCCCGGCCTCGACCAGAGCGGCCGCCTTCGTGCGCGAGTAGCCGAGCATCCGGGCCAGCGCCGCGTCCAGGCGCTCGCCCTCCAGCCCATCCGGCACCGGGAGCGAGCGACGCTCGGTCATGGCTGCCTGCGCTGTTTGGTCTCCGGCACGGTCACTCGGCCGGGTCGGGTGCCGTCGCTGGGTCGGGAGCACTAACAGGGGCGGACGCGGCGGCGGCCGGGTCCGCCGCGGCTGGGCCTGGAGCACTGGTCGGGTCTGGCTCGTGCGCACCGGATTCGGTCGGCGATGGGGTCCGCCGACCCTCTATCGGCACCCCGAGCAGTGACAGTGCCACCATCAAGATCCCGGCCGACACGATGGCCGAGTCGGCCACGTTGAAGATCGGCCAGTTCGGCAGCTCCAGGAAGTCGACCACGTGCCCGCGGAAGACCCCGGGCGAGCGGAACACCCGGTCAGTGAGATTGCCGAGCGCGCCGCCGAGCAGCATGCCCAGCGCGATCGCCCACGGCAGGCTGTACAGCCGCGACGCGGTCCGGATGATCACCGCCACCACCAAGACCGCGATCAGCGTGAACAACACGGTCATCCCGACGCCGATCGAGAACGCCGCGCCCGGATTCCGGGTGACCCGCAATGTCAGCAACCCGCCGAGCAGCTCGATCGGCCCGCGGTCGGACAGCGTCGCGACTACAACGATCTTGCTAACGACGTCGACCAGGTAGACCGCCGCGGCAACGGCGGCGAGCACGCCAATCCGGCGTACCTGTCCCGTGGCAGGGCTAAGCTGGGGTGTGGCGTCGCTCAGCGACGCTCCTGGCGAACCTTGCATGACATGCATAGCGTCGCACGAGGGAACGCCTGCAGGCGCGCCTTACCGATCGGGTTGCCGCACGACTCGCAGATCCCGTAGGTGCCGCCGGCCAACCGGGCCAGCGCCCGCTCGTTCTGCAGCAGCATCTCGCGGTAGTTGTCGGCCAGCGACATCTCGTGCTCACGCGCGAAGGTCTTGCTGCCCGCGTCTGCCTGGTCGTCGCCGGCGCCGTCGCCGGAGTCACGGAGCAGGTCGGCCAGGTCGAGCTCGGTCTCGGCGATCTCCGCCTTCAGCCGGCCGGCCTCGTCGTTCAGCTCCTGGCGCACCTCCGCCAGCTCGGCGGCGGTCCATGGCGACTCGCCCTCGCGAACGGGAATCCCACCGGGTGCTACCCGCACGGTCGTCGCGGTCGCGGCCGAAGCCGATGCCCTGCTGCCCACCTTTGTCGCCGACTTGCGCGTGGCCGACTTGGTCGCCGGCCCCTTCGCGGCCGTCTTCTTCGCGACCGGCGCGGTCCGGGCGACCGCTCGGCTCGAGCTCGTCTTCGCAGCGGGGGAAGTGGAGCGCGATGCCGACGTGGGTTCGGCGGTGGTCTGCGGGGCGCTCTTGTTCACTGCGGTCTTCCTTCGCGTCGTGTCCTTCGTGGTAACCGACCGCGCGGTGCGTGCGGTACTACTAGGGACGGTTCTGGGTGCTCGCTTCGTTCCCGTCGCTGTCGACTTACGGGTAGCGATTGCCGCCTCCTTCGTATTCCTGGCGCTACCCGTTGCCGACGGACGCCGGCTGGCGGTCTTCCTCGTCGTCGTCTTCGCCGCGGACCGGCCGCTGCCACCGGACGAGCCGCGCGCTCGCCCAGAGGACGTCCCCGTCCCCCGATGACGAGCCGCTGCACGCTGTGACATGACCTGATCCCTTCAACTGAGGCAAGATCCCCTGAGCAGGCGGTGGCCGAAGAAAAGAGGGCCATCGATGTAGCCCTTCAACGCCCCGCGCCATCTCGTTGTGCCCGGTTCGATACCCCCACCACTAGGGGCCCGAAACCCGGATCCCCCGATTTCCCGCTGTGACCCCGCAAAGCCGATGTTCAGGGACGCACCGGCGCACATCGGGCGG
>DATFRM010000297.1:0-3945 GCA_035263265.1 Actinomycetes bacterium | reverse complement strand
GTGCGACGATTGGCCGGCGGCTTGTTCGCGCTGCTCGCGATCATCACCGCAGCCGAGGCCGCCGGGCTGTCCCTGCCCTGGTAGTGCCGCCGGCTGCGCTGGCGGTTCGGGCCTCGCGGCCGCGTCTTCGGGAGTCGGCGTCGTCGATGCCTCCGCGTCGACCACCTTGCCGATCAGCACCAGCAAGACGATTGCCAGCAGACCGAAGCTGTCCTGGATCGGCTGGGTGAGGAGCAGCGGGACCCCGTCGCGGTACAAGCCGGCGCCCCACCAAGGGATCTTCAAGTAGAACAACGCCCACACCGCGATCGCGATCGCCACCCGGCGGCGGTTGGAGCCGTCGCCGACGATGACGGCCAGGACGATCGCGATCCAGGCGAGATGGTGGATCCACGCCACCGGCGAGAGCAGCACGGCCAACAGGCCGACCGCGGCGATCGCGGCGAGTTCGTTGCCGATCCGGCTGGCCCGGACGGCGATCCGCAGCCCATACCAGGCCACCAGCGCAACCAGCGGCAGCCAGAACAGCTCGTGTTCCCAGCCGAGCCTGAGCAGCATGCCGCGCAGCGACTGGTTGGAGGTGTTCGCGTTCGCGCCTAGCCGCTCCGGCTCGAACAGTGCGCGCAGCCAGAAGTCGGCAGAGTCGGCCGGGATCAGTAGGAATGCCGCGGCGGTCAGGCCGATCGCGGTCGTGGCCGCGGTCACCGCCTCCCGGCGCCGACCGGACAGCCAGAGGTGGACGATGAACACACCGGGGGTGAGTTTGATCGCGGTGGCGATCCCGATGAGCAGTCCGCGTGGCCAGCGCGGGGACCGGACCAGGTAATCGGCCAGGCACAGCGCCACGATGAGGATGTCCACCTGGCCGAACCTGATGCCGTCGCGCAGCGGAAGCTCCCAGAGCAGCAGGCCGGCAATCGCGCCCGCCGCGACCGGGCCCCACCGACCGAACCGCTCGGTGAGCGGGCGGTAGGCCGCCGCGACGACGCCGAGCAGCAGAACCATCTGCATCGTGGTCCACAGCCATCCGACCTGCTGCAGCGGGACGAAGCCCAGCGGTATCGCGAAGATCCCTGAGACCGGTGGGTACGTGAACGGCAGTAGCTGGGGACTCGCGGTGAGCCAGTCATAAACCGGCCGGCCGGTGAGCACGGAGATCCCGGCGTCCCGGTACACCTCGAGGTCGACCAGTCGCTGATCCGGGGCGATCGTGAGATAGACCCACGCAATCCAGCCCGCCACCAGCACGAACACCGCCAAGCCCAGCAAGTAGGGCAGCGGGTCGCGCACGACGGCGGAGCGGAGTCGGTGGACCACGTGCAGCATTCTTCCCGACCTGCCGCTGCTGCAACGACTCGATGGCGTCGATGCGCTGGTGGCAAGGCCTGGCCGTAGCCTTGGCTCACTCGTCTGGCGAGAGGGGTCGTGACGTGCGGGTGCGGCGAGCCCCGGCTCGGATCCGCCTTGCCGTGCTCACGCTCGCTGCGGCCACCGTCGCCGTCCTTGCCCTCGCCACCCCAGCGGTCCAGGCTGCGCCCCGGACTCAGGCGGCATCCGGCCCGGTGCTCTTTCTGGGCATCCCGGGTCTTCGCTGGACCGACGTCTCCGCGGTGGACACTCCCACTCTGTATGGACTGCTCGAGCGGGGATCGGTCGCGTCGCTCTCGGTTCGTACCGTGCTGCAAGTCACCTGCCCGGCCGACGGCTGGCTCACGGTTGGCGCCGGAGCCAGGGCGCTGGTTCCACGTGAAACGTCCGGCCAATGCCCGCCGATCGAGGTGACGGCCGGGCCGGAGCAGGGCGCCGCGGTCGTATCGAATTACGCGGCAATCGCCTCGGCCAACGAGCCGTACTCTTACGATCCGGTCCTCGGGCTGCTGGCATCGCAGCTCCGGACCGGCGGCCGGTGCGCGACCGCGGTCCGACCGGGAGCTGCGCTCGCGCTCGGCGACGCGAGTGGGCGGGTCGAGTCGTACCGGCCCGATCTTGCGACGGTCGATCACGCGGTGCTGGCCGACTGCCCGCTCACCATGGTGGATCTCGGGGCACTGCCTGCCGGTGACACCCGGCCGGCGGCGGTCCGGGACGCCGACCGCGCGGCGGCGACATTGATCTCCGAGCTGCCGGCCGGTGCGACGGTCATCGTAGGCGGCATCGCCGAAAGCGGTCCGGTTCCGCATCTCGGCGCGCTGCTGATCTCCGGTCCCGACTATCCGCGCGGCTGGCTGACCGCGACGTCGACCCGCCAGGACGGTCTGGTCCAGCTCACCGATCTAACCCCGACCCTGCTGCACCTGCTCGGCTTGCCGAAGCCGGCCGAGGCGACCGGCGCTGTGATCCGGAGCACCGGCGGCCGACCGACCGATTCGGCGGTGGCCATCGATCGCCTTCGGCAGGCCGACCGGGCCGCCCAAGTGATCAGCAGCAGCGGCGGCTGGATATTCGGCGCGCTTGAAGGCGGCCAGTATCTGCTCTACCTGCTTATCGGCGCGATCGCGCTGTGGCGCGCCCGGTCCGGCCGGCGGTGGCAGCCGGCCGTTCGTGGGCTCGGCCTGCTGGCGCTGTTCTTCGGCGCTGTCCCGGCGGCGGGCTACCTGGTCAATTTGCTGCCATGGCGGCAGGCGGGCCAGCCGGCCGCAGCGCTGCTGCTGTGGCTCGGAGCGGTCGCGTTCATATTGGCCGCACTCGCGGCCGCCGGTCCGTGGCGGCGGCATCCGCTCGGCCCGTCCGCGGTGCTGGCAACGATCACGTTCGCGGTGCTCGGCGTGGACGTGATCGCCGGTTCCCACCTGCAGATCTCCAGCCTGTTCGGGCTCAACCCACTCGTCGCCGGACGGTTCTACGGGATAGGCAATATCGCGTTCGCGGTCTTTGCGATGGCAGCGCTGTTCACCGCGACGATTGCCGCTTCCTACCTGCTGCGGGTCGGCCGGCCGGCGGTCGCCGGGCTGGTGGTGGCCGGTATCGGACTGGTGGCGGTCGTGATCGACGGCTGGCAGGCATGGGGTGCGGACTTCGGCGGCGTGATCGCGATCGTTCCCGGGTTCGCGCTGCTCGGTATGGCAGTCATGCAGGTGCGGTTGACGCCGGTGCGGGCGCTCGGTATCGCTGCCGGCACAGTCGTCGCGGTCGCTGTGCTGGCCACGCTCGACTGGCTACGCCCAGCCGATCAGCGTTCGCATCTGGGCCGGTTCGTCCAGCAGGTACTCGACGGCGAGGCCGGGGACGTCGTGGTCCGCAAGGCCGACGCGATGCTGACCTCGCTGACCAGGGGACCTGAGGGGGTCCTAGTCCCGATCGCCATGATCCTGGTTGCCGTCGCGGTCTCTCGCCCCGACCGGTTCCGGCTGGCCTGGCTGTCGGAGCTCTACCGGTGGGCTCCGGTGTTGCAGGCCGGGCTGGTCGCGATGGTAGCCACCGCCGTGCTTGCTGCGCTGGTCAACGACTCGGGGGTTCAGGTGCCTGCGGTGTGCCTGGCGGCCGCGGTGCCGTGGGTGCTTGCCGCTTGCGCAAGGGAAGGCCTGACCAGCGAACGGTAATCCCGACGAATGCAACCCCGGCGATCGGAGCGACTGCGCCGCGCAGCTGCTTGGTGATCTGGTTGAGCACGGCGGGCAGCCGGACCACCCGCCCGGGCACGTACGCCGCGGCGAGGACGCTGGTGCGCGCGAGCAGCAGCCAGTCCCACCGGCTCGCGGCCAGCAGGGCGAATGGTGCCCACGCTACTACGTCGTACCACGGCAGGCTGTACGTCGCGGTGAGCAGCCAGGCGAGGCCAAGCGCCGCCGCCAGCCGGACCGCGATCGGGGTTGGATCGGCTAGGTCGTCGTTGATGTTGCCGCCCACGCCCGTAGCGGGCGGTAGCGAGCGCGTCAGCAACAGGCTGACCAGAGCAAACGTGAGCCACGCCAGGACCGTGATGATGTTGCGTGCGACCCGGTCGTC
>DATFRM010000296.1:0-6503 GCA_035263265.1 Actinomycetes bacterium | reverse complement strand
GCTAGTGAGCACGAGCGGGCTGACGCCTGCGGTCGCCGGCACCCACCCGGCCGCCCGGCCCGCGGTGACGGTCAGCGCGCCACTGCATCCGTCCGCCGTCACGCGGTCCAGCGAGGTGGGCGCGGTCAACGGCAGCCACGTTGCGGCCGCGGATCTGTCGGCGCATCGGGTCGGCTCTATGCGGCGCTACGTGGTGCGGACCGGTGACAACCTTTGGGACATTGCGGAGCGGTTTCTATCCGGGGAGGGACTGCGCTACCACGAGATCTGGGAGCTCAACCGCGACCAGGTGCAGCCGGACGGGACCTGGATGGCCAGCCCGGACATCGTCCGGCCGGGTTGGGTGCTGACGATGCCTCCCGACGCGACCGGGCTGCCGGGATTCGATGCCGACCCGGCCGCCGGCCTTCCCGTGTACACGGTCAAGGAGGGCGACACGCTGGCTGAGATCGCGGCCCGCGAGCTCGGCGACGCCGAGCAGTACGGAGTGATCTTCCGACTGAACCAGGACCGGGTCCAGCCGGACGGGCGCGCGCTGGTCGACCCCGACTTGATCTATCCCGGCTGGGAGCTGGTATTGCCGGCGTCCGCCGGGCGGAACGGGAACGGGAGCGGCGACCGCGCACCCGCCGAACGGCCGGCCACCGAGTCCGCGGCACCGAAACCGGCCGGTTCGACCATCTCGAAGACCGGTACCGAACCGGTGCCGCCGGCATCGGAGTCCCCGCCGGAATCCGCACCAGCACACGTGCCGCAGCCGGCCGCCACCCCCGAGGTCTCCGACCAAGCTCCGCCGAGTGCCGGGTCGGAGCCGCCCGCCGGTAGTGCCCCGTCCGGCGAGCAGGGCGAGCTCACCTCGGGCGTGGCCGACGAGGACGGCAGCCAGCTGATCCACATCCTGGGCTACGGCTCGCTGCTGTCTGCCGGTGTGCTTGGGCTGCTCGGCTTCAAGCGGATGCTCCAGCAGCGCCGTCGCCGGCCCGGCGGAAAGATCAAGCTGCCGCCCGCGTCGGTCGGCGACGTCGAGCTGACGATGCGGGCCAGCGAGGACCCGATCGGCGCCGAGCTGATCGACCGCGCGCTGCGCACGCTGTCCGCGAACCTCGCCAAAGTGGGCGGGTTGCTGCCGAACCTGGATGCGGTCCGGCTTAGCCGGCGCGGGGTCGAGCTGTTCGTCGCCGACCCGGAGCCGCCTACCGCACCGTTCGAGCCCGCCTCGCCCGACCTCGGGGTGTGGCTGTGCCCGCCCGATCACCCCGAGCTGCTCGACGAGCGGGCGGCCGCGCAGGTCCCGGCACCGTACCCGGCGCTGGTCACCCTGGGTACCGATCAGGATGGCGCGCACGTGCTCATCGACCTGGAGAGCGCGGGCGCGGTATCACTGGTCGGGCAACTGGCGGACGCCGAAACCGTGCTGCGGGCAATGGCGGTCGAACTGGCCACCTCGCGCTGGGCCGACGATCTCGCGGTGAGCCTGGTCGGGATCGGCGCCGATCTGCCGGCCGCGGTCAACGGTGACCGGCTCAGCTACAGCGACTCGCTCGACGCCGAGGTGGAGGCGCTGGAGCGCTGGTCCGGCGATGTGGCCGGGGTGCTCGAGGGCGCGGCGACGTTCTCCACCCGGGACAGTCGTACACAGGGCCTCGCGTCCGATACCTGGACCCCACGGGTGATCCTGTCCGGGGAACCGGTTACCGCGGAGGCGGCAGAGCGATTCACCAGCCTGCTGACCGCGGTGCCACGGGCGAGCCTCGCGGCCGTGGTGAGCAATCCGACCGAGGCCGATCTACCCGGGCCGTGGATGCTCGACTGCAGCACCCAGACGCTGATCGCGTTGCCGGTCACCGGGTTGCGGGTGCGGCTGCAACGGCTCGAAGACCGCGACTACGCGGGTCTGGTCGCGGTGCTGTCGACCGCGAACGACGCGGATCCGATGCCGCCGCGCGGCTGGGGCGAGCACGTGCCGGCCGAGCCGCCGTTCGATCCGCGACCGCCCGCGCCGCCACCGCCTCCACCGTCGCCGCCACCGCCGCTGACGGTGGCGCCCAGTCCCGGAGGGGAGGCCGGGGACGCGGCGCCGTCGCCGTGGGCCGGCAGCGTGGTGCTCGACCTGGTTCCGCCCGACGAGCACGAGGCGCTCGTCGATCGCGAGTCGCCCGTTGATCTGCTGCCGACTCCGGACCTCGCGCCGGCCCAGGACCTCGCGCCGAGCCCGGACAGGGCGCCGGCCCCGGACCTCGCGCCGGCCCCGGACCTCGCGCCGGCCCCGGACCACGCGCCGGCCGTGGCTCGGGCCGCCGTGCCAGCGGAACTCGCGGCCGAGATCGACGGGATTGAGCACGAGTTCCCGACCCCGATCCCCGCCCCGGTCGTGCCGGCCGCCGCGCCGCAGGTGTGCGTGCTCGGACCGGTCATGGTCGCGAACGCCACCGGAGATGTGGGTGAGCGCCGGGCCAGCCTGACCGAGTTGGCGGCGTTCCTCGCGTTGCATCCGGGAAGCAAGCACTACACGGTGACCGAGGCGCTGTGGCCGGGGCGGCGTACCGATGCGCCGACGCGCAACTCGCAGATGTCCAGACTGCGGCGCTGGCTGGGCCGGGATCCGGAGGGCAGCTTCTACCTGCCGATGGTCAACGAGTCCGACGGCTACAATTTCGCCGCCACGGTGGGTTGCGACTGGCGCCGGTTCAAGTCGCTGGCCCGGCGCGGGATGGCGGCCGGCCCGGACGGCATCGGGCAGCTGCAAGCCGCCCTCGACCTGGTCCGCGGACAGCCGTTCGCCGGGGTGAGCCCGCGCCGGTACGCCTGGGCCGAGCACCTGAAGCAGGACATGATCAGCGCGATCGTGGATGTCGCGCACGCGCTGTCAGTGCGGTTACTCGAGACGCGCGATCCGTACGGCTCCCGCCGGGCCGCGACCAAGGGCCTACTCGCGGCACCGGAGGCGGAGCTGCTCTGGCGGGACCTGTTGCGGGCTGAGTACGGTGCCCACAACCCGGCCGGAATCCACCACGCGATCGACCGGCTCAGCGTGCTCAACGACGAGCTCGGGGTCGATATGGAGCCGGAGACGATCGCGCTGATCGAGGAGCTGGAGCGGGCGGCCCGACGGGTACAGGCGAGCTAGCCGTCCGCTGCTTGCTCGGCGGCGTCGGGCTCTACCGGCGCGGCCCGCGCGACCGGCGCGGCCCGCTCGACCGCGGCGGCCGGCCCCGCCGTCGCGGCCGGTTCCACCGCTGCGGCCGGCCCAATTTCCGCGACCGGATCCACCGCTGCGGCCGGTCCGACCATTGCGGCCCAGTCCTGGCGGCGCGCCTCGTAGCAGGCGATGGCGGCGGCGACCGCGACATTCAGCGAGCCGACCTTGCCCAGCTGTGGCACATAGGCCACCGCGTCGCACAACCCAAGCGCGCTCGCCGAGAGACCGCGGTCCTCGTGGCCGAGCGCGATGCAGATATCCCGGTCCAGATCCAGCTCATGCAGCGGCGTGGCCTCGTCGGCGAGTTCCAGCCCGATCACGCGGTAACCGGTGGCCCGCGCGGCCGCCACCGCGGCTGCGACGTTCTCGTAGTCCCGGCAGGACAGGTACCGGTCAGTGCCCATCGCGGTCTTCTGCGCGTTCGGCGAGCGAACCGGGGCCGACCCGACCAGGTAGAGATCCTGCACTCCGAACGCGGCGGCGGTTCGCACGATCGAGCCGACGTTGAACGGGGACTGCACACTCTCCAGGAGCAGCGCAAGGCGGTGTGTTTTGCGGCGCCGCCAGCTGCGGTGCAGCCGCTTCAGGTCGGTGCCTCTCAGCTGGGCCACGGCTGGTCCGCCCCGCTCGGCCCGGCGTCGCTCTCGAGCAGCCGATATCCGCGTTCAGCGTGGATCCGCTCGGTCGGATAGCCCTGCTCGTTCAACCAGCGAGCGAGCGAGTCGGACCCGAGGTTGCGCTGCACTACCAGCCATGCCGTGCCGCCCGGCAGCAGCCGGCGCAACCAGCCCAGTAGCAGCTGGTGCAGTGCCGGTTTGCCGATCCGGATCGGCGGATTCGAGTAGATGCCGGCGAATCGAACCGCGTCCGGCACCTGCTCGGGTTTGCGTGCGGTGACGTTGCCGAGCCCCGCGGCCGTGGCGTTGCGGGTTACCAACTCGAGCGCGCGTTCGTTCACGTCGACCGCCCAGACTGTGACATCCGGGTTCCGGGTAGCGAGCGTGAGCGCGATTGGTCCGTAGCCACAGCCCAGGTCGAGCAGATCGCCGCCGACCCGCGGGACCGGAGCGTGCCGGAGGAGCAGCCGGGTGCCCGGGTCGAGCTGCCGCCCGGAGAACACGCCGGAGTCCGCCACCAGATCGAGCTGCACGTCGGGGAGCCGAAGCCGGACGATGCGCGGAGCGCTTGGCGTGTTCGGCCGCTCCGTGAAGTAGTGCGCTGGCTCCACGAACCGAGCCTAACTTGAGTCCCCTTCCGGGCTTGATCGCGACCCGTTCGGAACAACAAGCTACGCACGTGCCGAGTCAGCCCCGACTAACGCTCACGACCGTCAACATCGGCGGCCCCGATCCTGGTGCGCTGGCCCGCTTCTACGTCCGGCTACTCGGCTGGCCGATCCTCGTCGAGGAGCCGGACTGGGTCCTGCTCCGGAATCCGGCCGGCGGGGTTGGGCTGTCGTTCCAGACCGAGCGGCACCACGTTCCGCCAGTCTGGCCCGCCCGGCCCGGCGACCAGCAGATGATGATGCACCTCGAGATCCGAGTAGATGATCTCGAAAGCGCGTGCGCACATGCCGTCGAGGCAGGCGCAACCCTGGCCGACTTCCAGCCCCAGCGGGACGTGCGGGTCTTTCTCGACCCGGCCGGACACCCGTTCTGCCTCTGGCTCGGCGAGTAGGGTCAGGACCCCGCCGCGCTGGACATCGATCAGCTCACCGAGACGGGCCACCAGCCGTTGGCGGTCAGCTCCACCGTGATCACCGTGCGGCGTCGTTCCACTTGATCGCCGGTCGGTGACCGGCCTGCCCAGATCACCGTCACTTCCACCCGCGCGGGAGCCAGGCCGGCGGTTTGCGCACTACTGGCCTGGACCTTTATGCGGGACCAGGCCGTGTGTGGGGGCTCTGACCAGAACCCCGGGAACTGGTCTCGGCCGGTACCGGTCAGATCCGCGACCAAGACCCGATCAGCGGCCCGGATCGCGGCCCTCGTGGTCGCGGCCGGGAGGGCCGGCGGTGCGGAGGTCGTCGTGGCGTCGAGCAGCTTCTGTACGTAGGCATCCGATACCGGACCTGCCAGCGGATCGGCCAGTTCGCCGGGCTCGGCCGGGATCGGCATCGCCCCCGACCCGGTCGGGGTCGCGGCCTCCGGCCGGTCGGTAGCGATGGCCGGCGGGGCGGTCGAGCGCAATCGCAGCGCAGCGCCAGGTGGGGGCGGATTGGTCGCCGAAGCGCCGTTCCCCGTGCGTGAAGCCGGACCGCTGGCTCCGCCGCCTGCGGCCAGCAGCAGCACCCCGCCTAGCGCCAGGGCTAGCGCGCACATAAGCGGGATGGCCGTCCGGCGCCGGACGGCCGCCGGGCGCGACTCCGCCGGTTGCGGGCGCTGCGGCATCGGCCGTTGCCGCTGCGCTGCCGATCGCTCCCGTCGTGTGGTCGGTTGGCTCCGTCGCGTCGCCGCTTGCTCCCACCGCGCTGCCGATCGCTCCCGTCGTGCCGCCGATTGGCTCCCTCGCGTCGCCGGTTCCTCACGACGTGTGTTCGGTTGCCTCGCTGCCGTCGCCGGTCGCTCCCGTCGCGCCGCCGGTTCTCGCCGTGGCTGCGTCAGCCGCTCGCGTTGCAGCTGTCGGGGATCTACGACGTGGTCGGAAATGCTCGACACGGTCGGGAAATCCCGAACAACTCGCAACCGTGCCCGGGCGCCGCGCCCGCTCACCGCGCTGCCGTTCCGGTCGAGAGCGTGCCGATCGAGGGCGTCCCGGTCGAGAGCGCGCCGATCGAGGGCATGTCGATCGAAGGCAGCCGCAGCGCACCGAGATAGCCGTCCAGGTACATCGGCTCGACCCGTACCACAGTGCCCGGCCGTGGTGCGTTGACCATGTTGCCGCCGCCGACGTAGATGCCGACGTGATGGATCGTTGCCGGATTGTCGATGTCGAACGCGAAGAAGACCAGGTCACCGGGGAGCAGTGCCCCGATCCCGGCACCCCGCGAGATCCGGGTGCCCGGTCCGGCGAGGTACTGCGCCGAGGACACCCTGGGCAACGCGATATCGGCCGCGGCCGCCGCGTGCAAGGTCAGGCCCGAGCAATCGAAGCCGACCACGGCCCGCCCGTCCTGGCCGCCAGGGGAGCAGCAGACGCCGGTGGTCGGCCCGGTTGCGCTACCGCCGCCCCAGCTATATGGCGTGCCGAGCCAGCGCATCGCGGCCGCCACAATCCGGGACCCGAGCCCGGACGCTGGAATCGGGTCGAGCGCGGCGATCGACATTTCGTCGTAGGCCGCGATCCAGCCCGTCACCTCCGAAAC
>DATFRM010000295.1:0-8156 GCA_035263265.1 Actinomycetes bacterium | reverse complement strand
GCCGACGTACCGGTCGACATCGGCCGCGACGAGGCCCGTCGAGCCGCATTGCGGGAGCTGGCCAAACCCATCTACCAGGAAGCCAAGCCGTCCCTGGTGGTCCGGGCGATGCGCTGGCTGCTCGAGCGGGTGGGCAAGCTGTTCGAGCTGGCCACCTCTGCTCCGGGCGGCCCGGCCGGGCTCATCCTGCTGGCGGTCGTGGCGCTCGTGATCGTACTGATCATCAGGTTCGGGGTCGGCTCGTTCGCACGGAAGGCGGCCACCGACACGAACGTGTTCGGCGAGGTAACGCGCAAGGCAGCCGAACACCGCGCGGCGGCGGACGCGGCTGCCGCAGCCGGAGACTGGGCGGTCGCCGTGCGCGAACGGTTCCGCGCGATCGTTCGCCAGCTCGAGGAGGACGGCAGGCTGGATCCACGCCCTGGCCGGACCGCAGACGAGGCCTCGGTCGACGCCGGCCGCGCGTTGCCCGCGTACGTCGGCGCCCTTCGAGTCGCGGCGCGGATCTTCGACGACGTCGTGTACGGCGAGTACCCGGCTTCGGTCGCGCACGACGAACGGCTCCGCTCGCTGGACGAGGCGATCCGGGCTTCCCGCCGAGCCAAAGCAGCGGCAGGCACCGGATGACCGCTCGCTGGCGGGCTCCGGTCGCGATCGCGCTGAGCGTGATCCTCACCGCGCTGCTGTGGGCGCTGGTCAACAGCAACCAGCGCACCGGGTTGCTCGACCCGCGCTCGCCGGCGCCGAGCGGCAGCCTGGCACTGGCCGAACTGCTGCGGGGCCAAGGGGTGACGGTCGACGTGGCGGACACGGCGGATCAGGCCGCGACCGCGCTGACCGCATCCGGATCCACGCTGCTCGTCGCCAACGGTCAGCTCCTCGGCCCGGTCCAGATCGGCAAGCTGTCCGCCGCGGCCCATGTGGTGCTGATCGAACCGGCGTCGGAGGCGCTGACGTACTACGCGCCAGACCTGGCCGCCGGGCACCGGCTGACGCTCAAGGACCGCGAGCCCAACTGCGCGCTGCGCGCCGCGGTCGCGGCCGGCACGGCCCGGATGGGTGGGGCGGGTTACCGATCGACCGGGTCGAACGGCACCGGCACTCTCACCGCGTGCTACGGAACCGGCGCCGAATCGCCGCTGGTCCAGCTCTCGGATTCGGGCGGACCGACGGTTACCGTCCTCGGGTCGGGATCGGCGCTCACCAACGAGCGGCTCGGGCAGGATGGCAACGCCGCCCTCGCGATGAACCTGCTCGGCGGCTCCAACCACCTGGTCTGGTACCTGCCCACCGTCGCCGAGTTGCTGGCCAGCACCGGTCAGCAGGAGCGCAAGTCGCTGTGGCAGCTGATCCCGAGCGGATGGAAGTGGGCCATGCTGCAGGCCCTGCTCGCCGGCGTGCTGCTCGCCCTGTGGCGCGCCCGCCGGCTCGGCCCGGTAGTCACCGAGCCGCTGCCGGTGGTGGTGCGGGCGGCCGAGGCGACCGAGGGCAGGGCCCGGCTGTACCGGAAGGTAAAGGCCACCGACCGAGCCGCGGATGCCCTGCGGGCCGGCGCGCGGGATCGGCTTGCGCCGCTGGTCGGGCTGACCGCCACCAGCGATCCGCATGCGCTGACCGGCGCCGTGGCCACTCGCACCCACCGGACTACCCAGGACGTCGGCGCGCTGCTGTACGGTGCGGCACCAGCGACGGATGAAGCGCTGGTCAAGCTGGCCGATGAGCTCGACACGCTCACCAGAGAGGTGCGCCGACTGTGACCGAGAGCAGCACCGCAACCGACCCACCCGGCCAGGCACCGGCGAGCGAGGTGCCCGAATCGGGAGCGGAAGCGGCCAGGCAGGCGCTGATCAAGCTGCGGGCCGAGGTGGGCAAGGCCGTGGTCGGCCAGGACGCCGCGGTCACCGGGCTGGTCATCGCCGCGCTCTGCCGCGGTCACGTGCTGCTCGAGGGAGTGCCCGGAGTAGCAAAGACCCTGTTGATGCGCACGTTCGCCCGCGCGCTCGCGCTGGAGGGCAAGCGCGTGCAGTTCACCCCGGATCTGATGCCCGGCGACATCACCGGCTCGCTGGTCTATGACTCGACGACCGCGAAGTTTTCCTTCCGCGAGGGCCCGGTCTTCACCAACCTGCTGCTGGCCGACGAGATCAACCGCACGCCACCGAAGACCCAGGCCGCGCTGCTCGAGGCCATGGAGGAGCGCCAGGTCACCGTCGACGGACGGCCGCACCGGCTACCCGAGCCGTTCCTAGTGATCGCGACCCAAAACCCGGTCGAGTATGAGGGCACGTACCCGCTCCCGGAGGCGCAGCTGGACCGGTTCCTGCTCAAGCTGACCATGCCGCTGCCCGCGCGCGAGGACGAGATCGAGGTACTGAGCCGGCATTCCGCCGGTTTCGACCCGCAGGATCTGGACGCCGCCGGAATCCAGCCGGTGGCCAACCAGGACGATCTCACCGCAGGCCGGGCCGCCTGCCGCAGTGTCACCGTTGGCGCCGACGTGAAGGGCTACGTGGTGGATATCTGCCGAGCGACCAGGCAGTCGCCCGCGGTCCAGCTCGGGGTATCCCCGCGGGGAGCGACCGCGCTGCTGGCCACAGCTCGGACCTGGGCGTGGCTGTCCGGCCGGGACTACGTCTCCCCCGATGACGTCAAGGCACTGGCCCGGCCCACCCTGCGGCACCGGATCGAGCTACGGCCGGAAGCCGAGCTCGAGGGGAGCACCGCCGACGGGGTGCTCGACGGCCTGCTCAGCTCGGTCCCGGTACCGCGCTAGGCATGGCCCTGACCGGCCGACTGGGCCTGCTCGCGCTTGCCGCGGCCGCGCTGGTCGGGCTCGTCGTACCGTCCTGGTCGGGCATCCTCGCGGTGCAGGCCGGTCTACTCGTGCTCGTCATCGTTGATCTGCGGCTGGCCGGCAGCGTACGGGCGCTGCGGCTGACCCGGTCCGGCGCCGAGTCGGTCCGGCTCGGCGAACCAGCCGAGGTGTCGCTGGCGGTAACCAACACCGGCCGCCGCGCGGTCCGCGGACAGTTAAGAGACGCGTGGCCACCCGGTGCCGGCGTGGTCAGCAGCCGGCACCGGATCAGCGTTCCGGCCGGTGGTCGCCGGTCCGTTACCACTGTCTTGCGGCCGACCCGGCGCGGTGACCGGCACGCGAGCCGGGTGACGATTCGCGCACTTGGTCCGCTCGGTCTGGCCGGCCGGCAGGGCTCGCACTCCGTGCCGTGGACGGTCCGGGTGCTGCCGCCGTTCCACAGCCGACGGCACCTGCCCTCCCGGCTGGCCCGGTTGCGGGAGCTTGACGGCCGTACTTTGATCATGGTGCGCGGACAGGGCAGCGAGTTCGACTCGCTGCGCGACTATGTGCTCGGCGACGATGTGCGCTCGATCGACTGGCGGGCCACCGCGCGCCGGCAGAACGTGGTCGTGCGGACCTGGCGGCCGGAGCGGGACCGGCACATTCTCGTAGTGCTCGACACCGGGCGGACCTCGGCCGGCCGGGTCGGCGACGCGCCCCGGCTCGACGCCGCGCTGGATGCGGCACTGTTGCTGGCCGCGCTCGCCACCCGGGCCGGCGACCGGGTGGACCTGCTGGGATACGACCGGACCGTGCGTGCCTCGGTGCAGGGCGCCGGTGCGGCTGCGGTGCTGCCTGCGTTCGTCAACGCAATGGCGCCACTGGAGCCGGCGCTGCTGGAGGTGGACTGGCCCGGGCTGGTGGTTCAGATCCAGCGCCGGGCCCGGCACCGCTCGCTTGTCGTGTTGCTGACCGGGCTGGAGTCCAGCGCGGTCGAGGCTGGGTTGATGCGGGTGTTGCCGGTGCTGGTGCACCGGCATCAGGTCATCGTCGCATCGGTCGCGGATCCGCGGATCGAGGAGATGGCCGCTGGGCGGGGCAGCGCTGGGCAGGTGTACGAGGCGGCGGCGGCCGAGCGCACCCGGCTGGAGCGGCGCCGCACCACCGCCGAACTGGCCAAACACACGGTCGAAGTGGTGGACGCGCCGCCGGAGGAGCTACCCCCCGCGCTGGCCGACCGCTACCTGCAGCTGAAGGCGGCCGGCCGGCTCTGACCGAGGCCCGCCAGCTCCGACCGAGGCCCGCCAGCTCCGACCGAGGCCCCGCCAGCTCCGACCGAGGCCCAGGCCGGCTCCGACCGGGCTAGCCTGCGCTCGGCAGCACGTCCTCGGTCACGTACCGGTCCAGGTCACCGGTCTCGCCGGCAAGCGCGGCCTTCCGGCCGACAACGAACACGTACCAGAGGAAGGCGAGCTCGACGAGCACACCGATCCCGACCCGCGCCCAGGTCGGCAGCGCGGACGGGGTGACGAACGCCTCGATCACCGCCGTCAGCAGCAGGACACAGGCCAGCCCGAGCAGCATCCCGACCGCGGCCCGGCCTTCCACCGCGAGCCTCTCGGCCCGTCGGCGGCGGCCGGCGTCGATGGCCGCCCAACCCAGCCGCAGCCCGGTGCCGGCGGCGACGAACACCGCGGTCAACTCGAGCAGGCCGTGTGGAGCGATGAGCCCGAAGAACACATCAAGCCGGCCGGCCGCGGCCATCAGCCCGCCCCCGACGGCGACGTTCATGGCGTTCGTCCACAGGATCCAGAAGACCGGCAGGATGAGGATGCCGAGGATCAAGCACCCCGCCGCGGCCCAGGCGTTGTTGATCCAGATCTGGGCAGCGAACGACGACGCCGGGCCGGACGAGTAGTAGGTCTCGAACTGTCCGCCCGGCTTGGTCAGCTCGGCGATCTCCGCCGAGGTGCCGATGGACGCCTGGACCTCGGGATGGGTCGCGACCCACCAGCCGACAATCACTGCCACCAGGACAGTCACCAGCGCCGTCGGGACCCACCAGGGAGCGGCCCGATAGACGGCGGCCGGGAACCGGTGGGTGAAGAACTTCAGCACCTCCTCCCAAGCCGGCGCGTGCGTGCCGACCACGGCCGACCGGGCCCGAGCCGCGAGCGAGGACAGCCGGCCGATCAGGATCGGGTCCGGCGCGGCCGACCGGATCAGCGAGAGGTCAGTGGACAACCGCTGGTAGAGCGCCACCAGTTCGTCGACCTCAGCGCTGGTCAGCGAGCGAACCCGGCGTAGCAGCTCATCCAGCCGGTCCCACTCCGGGCGGCGCGCGGCGATCAGGACGTCGATATCCACCGTGGCCCCTCCCGGTCACGTCGCCCCATCAAGCCGGCTGCACATAGGTCCCGGCGTACCGGCAGACTAGCCTCTCAGCTGGCGAGGGAGAGACGAGGACGGTGGCTCGGTGAGCGACGTCATTACCGGCGAGGCGGTCCCGCTCGAACTGCGCCTGGCCAAGCTGCCGAGCCGGATGCTCGCGTTCGGATTCGACGCCGCCATCCAGCTGACCGTGTTGTTCATCGCGATCGGCCTGGGCGCGTCGGTCGCCGGCCTCAACGACTCGTCGCTGGCCACTGCGTACACGATCCTCGTCTTCGTCCTGGTCTTCATCGGCCTGCCGACCGGGGTCGAGACGCTCAGCCACGGCCGCTCGCTCGGCAAGCTGATCATGGGCCTGCGGGTGGTCAGAGACGACGGCGGACCGGCTCGGTTCCGGCACGCGCTGGTCCGAGCGTTGGCCGCGTTCTTCATCGACGTCTGGGTGCTCGGCTGGTTCGGCGTCGGGATCTTCACCTCGATCCTGTCCGAGCGCGGGAAGCGGGTCGGCGACTACCTGGCCGGCACCGTCGTGCTACGGGAGCGGGTACCCAAGCAGGACTTCGCCCCGCCGCCGGAGATGCCGGAACGGCTGGCCGGGTGGGCGGCCGGTCTGCAACTCGCGACGCTCCCCGACGACCTGGCCCTCGCCGCCCGCCAGTACCTGGCCCGCTACCACGCCCTCGAGCCGAACGTCGCCGCCGCGATGGGCCAGCGGCTGGCCATCGAGGTCGCCCGCTATATCGGCCAGCCGATTCCGGCCGGCGTGCCCCCGTGGGCGTTCCTGTCCGCGGTGCTGGCCGAGCGTCGCCGGCGGGAGATCGCGCGGATGCGGACCGCGCGGACCCCTGGCCAGCCGGCGTACGGCAGCAGCCCGAGGCCCGATGCCGGCCTGGTGTTCGGCGGCGCGGCCACCAGCACCCCCACCCCACCCGGCACGCCGGCCAGTACGCCGGCCAGTACGCCGCCGATGTTCGCCGAGCAGCCGACCCGGCCGGCTCAGCCAGCCGAGCCCACTGACGATCCGTTCGCCCCGCCCGCCTAGTGCCCCAGTTCGCGATCACCGTTCACGTTAGCGCGGTACAAATCACCTGAAACTGGGTGATCAAATTGCCCGAAGGTTAACGATGATCGCGAACGGAGACGACATGCGGCTCCCGGCGACCCGGTCAGTAGCGGTAATGGTCCGACTTGTACGGGCCCCCGATCGGGATACCCAGGTACGCCGCCTGGGCCGGGGTCAGCGTGGTGAGCTTCGCACCGAGTGCGGCCAGGTGTAGTCGCGCCACTTTCTCGTCCAGGTGCTTGGGCAGCGTGTACACCCCGACCGGGTAGTCGGCGGACCGCCCGAACAGCTCGACCTGCGCGATCACTTGGTTGGTGAACGAGTTCGACATCACGAAGCTGGGGTGCCCGGTGGCGTTGCCGAGGTTGAGCAGCCGGCCCTCCGACAGCACGATCACCGCGTGCCCGTCCGGGAACGTCCAGGTGTCGACCTGCGGCTTGATGTTGTCCCGGCGAACTCCTGGGGTGGCCGCCAGACCCGCCATGTCGATCTCGTTGTCGAAGTGCCCGATGTTGCCGACGATCGCCTGGTGCTTCATTCGGGCCATGTGCTCGGCGGTGATGACGTCCCGGCAGCCGGTCGCGGTGACGAAGATGTCGGCGGTCCCCACCACGTCGTCGATCGTGGCGACCTGGTAGCCGTCCATCGCCGCCTGCAGCGCGCAGATCGGATCCACCTCGGTGATCACAACCCGGGCGCCCTGGCCGCGCAGCGACTCGGCGCAGCCTTTGCCGACATCGCCGTAGCCGAACACGACCGCGACCTTGCCGCCGATCAGCACGTCGGTGGCTCGGTTGATGCCGTCGATGAGCGAGTGCCGGCAGCCGTACTTGTTGTCGAACTTCGACTTGGTGACCGAGTCGTTGACGTTGATCGCGGGGAACAGCAGGGTGCCGGCCCGGTGCATCTCGTACAGCCGGTGCACGCCGGTCGTGGTCTCTTCGGTGACCCCCTTGATTCCGGCCGCGATGTTCGTCCAGCGGGCCGTGTCCTCGGCATACGAGCGGTTGAGCAGCTCGAGCACGACCGCGAACTCGGCCGATTCGGCGGTGCTCGGGTCGGGCACTGCGCCCGCCTTCTCGTACTCCACGCCCTTGTGCACGAGCAGCGTGGCGTCACCGCCATCGTCGAGGATCATGTTCGGTCCGCCGCCGTCGGGCCAGCGCAGCGCCCGGTCGGTGCACCACCAGTACTCAGGCAGCGTCTCGCCCTTCCAGGCGAAGACGGGTACGCCGCGCGGGTCGTCGGGAGTTCCGTCCGGTCCGACGACGACCGCGGCTGCCGCGTGGTCCTGGGTGGAGAAGATGTTGCAGCTGGCCCATCGCACTTGCGCGCCGAGCGCGACCAGCGTCTCGATCAGCACCGCGGTCTGCACGGTCATGTGCAGCGAGCCGCTGATCCGGGCGCCGCGCAGCGGCTGAGTTGCGGCGTACTCCCGCCGGGTCGCCATCAGGCCGGGCATCTCATGCTCGGCGAGGGTGATTTCCTTGCGGCCGAACTCGGCAAGGGAGAGGTCGGCCACCTTGTAGTCGAGAGTGGTCGGGTCAGCGATCGTCATGGCGCCCACCCTAACGGACCCCATTACCGAGCCGGCTTGGTTCCCGCCGGTGCGGTGGGTTCGGGCTCCACGACGGTCAGCGCGGTGTGCTGGACGAAGGTCCGGCCGTCCGGAGCCACGCACTCGGCGCGGGCCTGGTAGCTGCCCACCGCGGTGTCGGCGGGCACGAACCCGGTGGCCATGAACTGCCCGGCCTCGCCCGCGGTGGTGCTGATCTCGAGCCCCGCGATCCCGGCCACCGTGATCACGACCTCGGTATCCGGCCGGCACCCGGCGCCCTTGAACACCGCGACTCCGCCAACCATCGCCCCGCCCTTGGCATCGAAGACCGGATCGAGCGGCTCGGG
>DATFRM010000294.1:0-10628 GCA_035263265.1 Actinomycetes bacterium | reverse complement strand
GAAACGGATCGAAGCCCCGGTATACGGCGCGTCAATCATGTGCCCGTTACCGACGTAGATACCGACGTGGTGGATGGAGCCCGGATCGTCGAGCCTCCACGCGAAGAACACGAGATCGCCAGGGAGTAGCTCGGCGCGCTCGACGTGTTCGCCGGAGTACCACTGCTCCCGCGACGTGCGCGGAATCGTCATTCCCGCGTGGCGATATGCGGCCTGGGTCAGCCCGGAGCAGTCGAACCGGCCCCCGTCCTCCGGGGTGCCCTCGCCGCCCCACAGATACGGCGTCCCCAGCCGCTCGAACGCGAACGCGATCGCCTGCGCACCGGCCGAACTCGGCGGCACCGATTGCAGCCGGCCCTGGAACGCCTTCTCTAGCCGCTTGATCCGGCTGACGTACCCCCGGGTCTCCGGGAACGGCGGGACGCCCCGATGCTGGAGAACCGCGTCCGGGCCGGCGTTGTAGGCGGCGAGCATGTTCGTGATGACATCGCCCGGCACCTGGCCGACCACGTCGGCTAAGTGGCAGTCGTAGGCCGCCGCGGCCGGGATCGCGTCCTCGGGATCCCACGGGTCCGACTTGCCGTCGCGGTTGGCGTCGAGGCCGTGCACCTGCCAAGTGCCCGGCATGAACTGAGCTATTCCCTGGGCGCCCGCTTTGCTCCGCGCGCTAGGCGAGAACTGGCTCTCCTGGTACAGCTGGGCGGCAAGCCGGGCCGGGGTCAACTGCGGGCAGGAGTTGCCGTACCGCTCGATCAAACCGGAGTAGGCGACCGGGACCGTGCCGGGTGCCAGCTCAGGCACGCTCGGCACCCCGACTATGGCGATCACCAGCGCCGCTACCAGCACGAATGGTGCCAGTGCGAGGGCCAGTCCGAACCACAGTGCGCGCCGCATTGTCAGTCCGTACCGTCCCTTCTGATTGCGATATGGCCCTTTCTACGCTGGAACGCTTGAACGCTCAAGACACGAGTGATACACACCGTAAGACCACCCAGTCCGTTGAATACTCAGAGTGACCGACTTCATAGCTCCCCGGCTTGGCGTGCATGTCATCATGGGGAGGCACGTACCCGGATGATCTACAGAGGTGCTCCAATGGCCGGGATTTTGACCCAAGACAGCAGCAACGACATCGACACGATCATCGGCGGGATCGCGCCGAACTTCGGTCCATTCGCCGATCTCGGCCGGGAAGGCCGCATAGTCGTCGAGGTCATCATGGCTGCGGCGATTCTCGTCTGCCTTGGCATCGCGGCCTGGGGTGCGGCGAAGCAGCGGATCGGCTCGACCGCGGTGCACGACTCGTTCTCCGCGGAGTCGGGCAAAGGCATGATCATCGCCGGGCTGGCCGGCGTATTCATCGTCGGATCACTCGGCACGATCTTCACGATCGTGTACGGCATGGCGATCTAAACACGACTCGATCGAGTATCCCCGGCCATGCCTACCCGCAGCGACTGGCCACGTACCAAGACTTGGCTACCCGCGGCTGATCAGCCGGTCTCGAGCCGGTCGTTTCGGCGCGCATATCTGCCGGCCATCCTGATCTTCGGCTTGCTCCTACTCGGCGGGCTCTACCTGAGCGTGCTGCGGCCCGGGCCTGACAACTCGAGTAGCGACGACCAGGGGACCGCGGCGCCGAGCGATGCGGCGACCGAGCCGAGCGGCGGCACCGCGGGCGCGGACGACGGGTCCGCCGGTACCGCCGGCCGCCGTATCGTGGCCAACGTTCCAGTCGGGTACCCGCACAGCAACGCGGGCGCGGAAGCCGCCGCGGCCAACTATCTGGCCGCGTACGGGTCCGAGGCGATGTTCAGCCCGACCGCTCGGGCCGAGATCGTCAACGCGATGGTCGCCAGGGGCGATCAGAAGGAGATCACCGGAGCCCTCAACGAGAGCTTCGGGTTAGCGGGACAGGCGTACGGGCTGGACTCGGCCGGCCTGCCGGCCAAGGGCCTCGACCTGGTGGCCCGGACCGTGCCGGTCGGGGTCACGGTGAAGTCGTACAGCTCGAGCGAAGCGGTCGTGGACGTGTGGGCGGTCAGCATCATCGGGCTGGCCGGTGAAACCTCGACCCGCCCGATCAGCGAGGCCTGGAACACCGCCACCGTGACGCTGCGCTGGGCGGATGGCGACTGGAAGTGGGCGTCGATGTCCCAGCGGGACGGGCCCACCCCGGTCAGTGGGCTCCAGCCGCCATCCTCGGCCGGCCAGCTTGCCGAGGCGCTGCTGCGGTTCCAGGAGCTGCGCCATGGCCGTTGACCCCTGCGACATCCTGATCGGGCCGGCGAAGGAGGCCTGCCAGAGCGCGAGCGACATCGCCTCCGGTGTCGGCTCCGCGGCCACCTTCGCCACCGACCCACTGGGCTCGATCGCGGACGGCACCGCGGACGCGGCCGCCTGGATCATCAGCAAGCTGTCCAGCGGGGTGAACTCGACCACCCAGGTCGACTTCACCAACACGGGTTTCTTGCGGCAGTACGCGATCGTGTTCGGGGCCTGCGCATTCCTGACCGTGATCCTGTGGCTGCTCGCCGTGATCAAGCGAGTGGTGCGCGGCGAGACCCTGTCCCGCTCATTCGGCGAGGCGTTCGGATTCCTCTGGCTCGCGGTCCTGGCCAGCGCCTTCACCCCGCTGATCCTGGCGCTGCTGGTGTCGTTGACAGACACCATGACCTACGCGATCGCGGCGAACACCCAGGCGGACACCGAGCGCTTCCTGGCCGGCCTCTCGCAGGCACTGAGTCCAGGCGAGAGCTCGCTGGGCGGCGGACCGATCCTGCTGATCATCGTGTCCATTCTGGCCATCATCGCGTCCGCGATCATCTGGCTGGAACTGCTGATCAGGGCCGCGATGCTATACGTGGGAGCGATCCTCGGCTGCGCGGTGTACGCGGGCCTGGTGGATCGCTCGCTGTGGCGGCACGTCCGCCGGTGGGCCGGCATCATGTTCGCGATCACGCTGTCCAAACCCGTGCTGGTGATCGTGCTGGGGCTGGCCGCGGCGATCCTTGGGCAACCCGGCGGCGGTGACTCGTTCGCCGCGGTGCTCACCGGTCTCGCGATCCTGTTCCTCGCGATCTTCGCCAGCGTCGTGATCTACCGATTCATCCCGTCGTTCGGCGACGACATGGCGGCGCTCTACCACGGCCGCAAGACCGCCGCCGCGGCCGGCCCGGGCGCCGCGTTCAACAGCCCAACCTCCTACATCAGGCACGGCATCGCCACCCACGCCAACCGTGGCCAGCCGAGCGCCGGGCTGACGCCGCGCGGCGCCGCCGCACTGCCGGGGGCGGCCGCCGGGCTGGCCGCCGGGGTGGCAACCTACGGTGCCAGCCGGGCGATGCGCGCCGCATTCGGCGGCGGCTCCGGCGCCGGCAGCAACGGCAGCGCTAACGGCGCGGCGGCAAGTCAAGCCGCCGCAGCACAGGGCCAGGCTCAGGCCGGCCGCAGCCAGGCCGCGCATGGACGCCGAGGCACCGCGGCAGCCAACGCTGGAACCGCCCAGGCCGACAACACGCACGCCGCCCGGCATGGTGCCGGTGCGGCAGCCTCGACGGCCACCGCAGCACCGCCACACACCGGGCCACCGGCCCGGCACGCCCGCCCGCTCCCTGGGGATGAGCAATGACCACCGAACCGCTGGTCCGGCGCCGGCAGTACTTGCTGGGCAAGGCCCGACCGAACGCGATCATCGGCCGCAACCGCGACAACGGCGAGCTGCTGCTCCTGCTGATCGGCGGCGCACTGGGCCTGCTGTGCGGTCTCGTGCTGCCGTGGAAATGGGCGCAGGTGCTCGGTCTCGTCGGCTTCCCGGCGCTTGCCTTCGCGGCCGTGTACGTGCCGTATCGCAAGCGCACGTTCTACAAGTGGTTCGAGATCAACCGGTCGTACCGCCGGCTGCTGCGCGGCGGTCAGGCCCGCTGGCGCTCCGGCGCGATGGAAGCCGGCGTCCACCTGGACGGCACCGAGGTCGAGGTGGGCCCGCCGCCCGGCGTCGGCCGGATCCGCTGGCTGGCCGTCCCGTTCGGCCTCGGCGAACTGTCCGTGTTGCTGCATCTCGACCGGCGCACCGCGACCGCGACGATCGAGATCGAAGGTCCGGGCGTCGGGTTGCGGGACGCCGAGGACCAGGAGGCGCTGGTCGCCCGGTTCGGCAATCTGCTCCAGCACGTGGCCAACGGCGACGGTTACGTCAAACGGATCCAGATGCTGGCTAGGACGGTGCCCTCCGACCCGTACGCGCACGCCAGGGATGTCGCGCGGCGCGGCGACCCGACCGCGCCCGAGATGCTGACCCAGTCCTACGAATCGCTGCAGAAGATGGTCTCGACGACGAGTGAGATGCACCGCGCCTACCTGACCGCGTGCATGCCCTACTCGCGGGACCTGGCCGCCGAGGCACATTCGCTCGGTGGTGGTGACCAGGGCGTCGCCGCCGTGATGTCGCGCGAGATCAGTGACATCGTGGCCCGCCTGCTCGACGCCGACATTCGGGTCCGCCGGCCACTCGGCATGAACCGGCTGGCCTCGCTGATCCACTCGATGTACGACCCGGAGCACCCGATCGACCGGACCGACGCGATGACCCGACGGACCGCATGGCCGGCCGAACTGGACGCGCGGCACCAGAACTACCTGCAGTCCAAGACTCGGGAGTCGGACACCAGCGAGCCCTGGTGCCATGCCAGCGCCTGGATAAAGGAGTGGCCGGTCACCCCGGTCGGGGTCAACTTCCTGGCGCCGCTGCTCGTGCACACCCCGGATGTGATCCGCACCGTGGCCGTCACCATGGAACTGGTCCCGACCGACGTCGCCATCGACCGGATGCTGTCCGAGAAGACCAACGTCGAGGCCGAGGAGTCGCGCTCGGCCAAGCTCGGCCGGGTCGCGGACCCGCGAGACAGCGCGCACACGCACCGGGTCGACCAGCGCGGCGACGATCTGGCCGCCGGCGCCGCCGGGGTCAACCTGGTGGGTTACGTCACCGTGTCCGCGCGTGATCCGGACCGGCTGTCCAGGGACAAGCGCACGATCCGGGCCTCGGCCGGCAAGAGCTACCTCAAGCTCGAATGGTGCGATCGCGAGCACCACCGCGCGTTCGTGAACACGCTGCCGTTCGGCACCGGAATCAAGCACTAGCCATGCGCTCTATCACCGAGACATTCACCGACATGGTGTTCGGCCGGGTGGAGACCGTCCGGCCGCCGGTGCGCACCTCGACCGCGCAGGCCCAGGCCGTGTACCTGCCGTCGGCCGCGCCCGGGCTTGGCGACTCGGGCGTGATCATCGGGCGGGAGGTGTACAGCGGCAAGGGCTACGTCTACGACCCGTTCCAGCTGTACGGGCAGACCCTGCCGGCTCCGCACTGGCTGGTGCTCGGCGAGTCGGGCAACGGCAAGTCCGCGCTGCAGAAGACGTACGTACTGCGCCAGCTGCGGTTCAAGGACCGGCAGATCGTGGTGCTGGACGCGCAGGGCGAGGACGGGGTCGGCGAGTGGGCGCTGATCGCGGAGGCGCTCGGCGTGACCCCGGTGCGGCTGGAGCCCGGCGGCGGTCGGAACGCGACCAAGCTCAACCCGCTTGACCCGTCCATCACCCAGGTCGGCCAGCTTGCCCTACTCCGCACGATCATCGAGGTCGCGATGGGCAAGCCGCTGGCCGAACGGCCGGGCTACGCGCTCAAGGTGGCGCACGCGACCGTGCTGGCCCAGAACCAGATCGGCGGCCAGCCCCTGATCCGGGACATCGTCGAAGCGTTGCGTGCCCCGTCCGTGGATGCCGCGCTGGCCATGAACGTGTCGGTGGATGACGTGCTGTCCTGGGGGCTCGACGTCGCGCTGGTGCTGGACCGGCTGGTAGACGGTGACCTGGCCGGAATGTTCGACGCGCCGACCACGCGCGGCATCGACCTCGATGCGCCACTGATCATCTTCGATCTGTCCCGGATCGACCGGAACTCGATCGCGATGCCGGTGCTGATGGCGGTGGTCGGGGTGTGGCTCGAGCACACCTGGTTGCGGCCGGACCGGATGAAGCGCATCTTCGTGGTCGAGGAGGCGTGGCACATCATCAACAGCCCGTCGGTGGCCGGGCTGTTCCAGCGGCTGCTGAAGTTCGGCCGGCGGCTTGGTCTGTCGTTCGTCGCGGTCGTGCATCACCTGTCCGACGTGATGGACGGCGCCGCGGCCAAGGAGGCCGGCGCGCTGCTGCGGATGGCCTCGACCCGAACCATCTACATGCAGAAGGCCGAGGAAGCACGGACGACCGGGCGGGTGCTCGGCCTGCCGAAGTGGACGGTCGAGTTGATCCCATCGCTTACTCCGGGCATCGGTGTGTGGGACGTGAACGGCAACGTCCAGGTGGTCAAACACATCGTGACCGAGCTGGAGGAACCGCTGGTCTACACCGACCGGGCGATGACCGAGTCACCCGGTGCCCCGCGCCGGGTCCCCGTTTAGCGGAAGTCCTTCCCAACCTGGCGGGCAGTACCCTGCCGGGATGAGCGACGCCGTGGCCGTGATCTGGGATGACCGGTTCACCCGCTACAACTTCGGGCCCGAACACCCGATCAACCCACTCCGTCTCGACCTGACCATGCGGCTGGCGCACGAGTTCGGGCTGTTCCAACACGACAACGTCAGCGTTGTACAGCCCGAGGCCGCCAGCGATGAGCTGCTGGAGTTGATCCACGAACCGGCCTACATCGCCGCGGTCCGCCGGGCCGGCGCCGATCCCAGCCGGCCGGAGCCCGCCTACGGGCTGGGCACCCCGGACAATCCGTGCTTCGCCGGCATGCACGAGGCCAGCGCGCTGATCGCCGGCGCCACCGTGCACGCGGCCGGGGCGGTCTGGCGCGGCGACACGGACCACGCGATCAACATCTCCGGCGGGCTGCACCACGCGATGGCCGGGCACGCCAGCGGCTTCTGCATCTACAACGACCCGGCGATCGCCATCGCCCGGCTGCTTCAGCTCGGGGCGCAGCGAATCGCCTACGTGGACATCGACGTCCACCACGGCGACGGGGTGCAGGCGGCCTTCTGGAACGACCCGCGGGTGCTGACCATCTCGATGCACGAGAGCGGGCTGTCCCTGTTCCCCGGCACCGGATTCGACTTCGAGACCGGCGGCCCGGAGGCGCCCGGCTCGGCGATCAACGTGCCGCTCACTGCCGGAACGTCGGACGGAACCTGGCTGGCCGCGTTCGCGGACACGGTGCCGGCCGCCGTGACCGCGTTCCGTCCCGACGTGCTGGTCAGCCAGCACGGCTGCGACGCGCATTTCCTCGATCCGCTGTCCGACCTGATGATCTCGATCGATGCGATGCGCGCTGCCTACCAGGGCCTACACGAGCTGGCCCACTCGGCGGCCGGCGGCCGCTGGGTGGTCACCGGCGGTGGCGGCTACGACATCGTCGACGTGGTGCCGCGCGCCTGGACCGCGCTGATCGCCGAAGTGTCCGGCCATCCGATCGACCCGGATGCGCCCCTACCACCAGCCTGGCTGGACTACGTCGAGAAGCGATACCACCGGGAGCCGCCGGCCCGGATGACGGATCTGGCACTGCGGTAGGTGGTCACGTCGACCAACCTGGAGGGGGCCGGCCCGCCAGGACCGGCCCCTCCGCGGCGCAATCGCGCGCTTAGTGAAGAACAACCTCATACGCGCGGATCACGGTCTGTTTGAACGTGTTGCCCCTCGCGTCCGTCCCACTGGCGCGCAGCGACACCCACCCACCACTGGCCGGATGGCGCACCGACACGAACCAACGCATGCCGACCTTGTAAACCGGCACCTGGTGCCAGGTCAGGCCGTCGTCGAACGAGGCGGCGACGTTGAGCCTGGTGACCCCCGGCGTGTCCGAGCCCGGCTGGTGCCAGATCCGCACCGGGATGACCACATGCCGCAGGGTCGTCTGGTTCAGGCCGTTGACCGGTGGCCGGAACCCGATCGCGGTCAGCGGAAGCAGCCTGGCCTCGTTGGTCGCCCGGGAGCGGAACCTCCAGACCGCTTGCACCCTCGTCGTCAGCACGAAGGGAGCGCCGCGCTCCGCCGAGGCCTCGAGACGGTAGTTCGCGGCAGCGGACGGCACCTGGAAGTCGCCGAACAGACCGGGGAACTCGCCGACCGGCTGGCCGTTGCGGTAGAGGGCGAGCCGGGCCGTGTCGAAGAAGCTGAGCACATCCCGTCCCGCGCTGTCACCGAACGGCGACAGGCTGGCGGAGATGACGTTGCCGTCGCGGACAGTGGGCGTGTTGGACAGCGTGGGCCCGAAGACCGCCCGATTCCACTGCTGCCGGTAGATCCTTCCGGGCCTGAACGCGGTAGGGCCGGCAAACGTGAGGCTGAGGAACTCGTCCGTGTCAAGATCGATCTCGTCGAACTCGAGCGACCACGGAGTGGTGGTCGTGTAGTACTCGGTACGGGTGTGAGGCAGTGGCATGACGACGCCCACCCCCACTGATTCGAACGCGCCAGGCACTTCAGGGGATGCGAACTTGAGCCCGCTGGTCGCGTTTCTCCGGTGACTCGCCCGGACCGTCGCCAGATCACCATTTCGCAGCCGCTTGGTCAGTCCGTGCATGATGTGGTCGGGGTCGAACGCAGCCACGTTGTAGATCTCCGTGCTGGCCCCGAAGCTGCCGTCCGATGTGGGCACGGCGTAGGTCGCCGTAATCCACGACATGACTTCGGCTGTGGTCGGTCCGCCGACCTGGCCGGAGAATACGGTCGCCAGGTCGTCGGCAGCGATACCGATGTTGAAGAAGGAATCCGGATAGGTCATCTGAGCTTCGAACACGCCCAGGATCGATTGTGCGCCGTCGTTCGGCACTGTGACCGCGAAGCCTCCCGCGGTCCTGGCGTCGAACGTGACCGTCTGGTCCCGGTCCACGCTCAGCACGGGGTACACCAGCTCGGTCACATTCGGCGGATCGGTGTCGAAGCCGTCGATAAACGAAAAGGCCACATAGTTCCCGGGCACAACGCGCGGGTGTGGATTCGACCCCGGGAAGACCAGGTATTCCTGGAACGTCTCGAGATTCATCAGCACGGTGAGGAACGACTCAGCCGGGGCTCCGGAGCGGTCGATGTTCTCGATCGTGACGGTGAACTTTAGCGGCTCGACCTCCACCCCGAACGGCGTCCGCACCCGTACCCCTGCGGCTCGCGCGGTGAGCTGACCGCCGTAGAAGCCAGGGTCCGCGTGCACCCTGGTGTCCGCCGACAGCGTGACCGTGGCCTCGCCGTGCGCGGGCACGGTGAGCGTGCCGGCGCTGAGGCTGAACATGCGGCTTGGCGCAGACGTGGTCAGCGACAAGGTCAGCGTCTTGGCGCTGCTGCCGCCGTTCGTGTACGTCACCTGGCGGTTGCGCACCTGGTCGTCGCCATGCGGGAACTCCTGCCGCCCAAAAGCGACCGACATCGGAGTCGTCGTGATCCTCTGGTTGATCTCTCGAGCGACGTTGAGCCGGCCGGCACCCTGGGCGAAAACCCCGATGTCCGGATTCGGCTCGGCCGACGCCATCAGCGTCGCCTTGCGCCGCGCCGCGGTCCAGGTCGGATGCTGCTGGGTCAGGATCGCCGCGCCGCCGGCCACGTGCGGCGTGGCCATCGACGTGCCGGACAGCGTCGTGTAGGGCCGACCGGGCTCGCCAAGGAACCCATCCTTGCTGTTGGCGGCCGTGATGTTCTCACCCGGCGCGGTTATCTCCGGCTTGATCGCGGCGTCCGCCCCGATCCGCGGGCCGCGGCTGGAGAACTCAGACAGCTGATCAGACTTGTCCACCGAGCCCACCGACAGCGCGGCATCGGCGCTGCCCGGTGACTCCACGGTCTCGTCCGCGCCGTCGTTGCCGGCCGCGATCACGAACAGCAGGTCGGACTGCGCGGTCAGGTCGTTGACCGCCTGCTCGATCGGATCGACCTCTGGGGTGTCCCCACCCCCCAGGCTCATGTTCACCACCTTGGCGCCGGAGTCGGCCGCCCATTGCATCCCGGCCAGGATCGCCGACTCGGGGCAACCAGCCTCGAAGCACACCTTGCCGTCCAGCAGGGTCGCGCCGGGAGCGACACCCCGGTATCGCCCGTTCTCGGCGGCGCCGGTACCGGCAACGATCGAGGCGACGTGGGTTCCGTGACCGACCCGGTCACGGCCGTCCTCGAACTCCGCGACGAAGTTGCGCTCGCCGCCAACCTGGGTGATCAGGTCGGGGTGAGTAGCGTCGATGCCGGTGTCGAGCACCGCCACCGTGACACCGGTGCCGTCGAAGCCCGCCGCCCAGGCGGCCGGCGCCCCCACCTGCGGCACGCTCTCGTCCAACGTGGGATGGCGAAGGCCGTCGAGCCACACCTTGGCCCGCGACTTGGTGATCGCGGTTCCGGTCGACTTCAGGGTTCGCCAGAACGAGCCGAGCTGATCGTTGTCGACCGCGCCGGAGTAGCCGTTCACGGCCAGAAGTCGGTGGGTCACGGTGACCTGCGAAGCCGTGCCGGCGGTCGTGCTCGTGCCGGACACGATCAGCGGCAGCGCCGGCCGGCCATGCACCGCCGGGAGCACCGCGTTCAGGTCGAACAGGCGACGATCCAGCCGGCCGGCCCGCAGCAGCGGCAATGCATCGCTCGGG